>CAYPWC010000010.1:7087-11014 GCA_964414335.1 uncultured Gammaproteobacteria bacterium
AACATCCATGTTTATCCACAAAAGATTAGTAGAAATGGTAAACAAAATGGTAGCTAAAAAGGCAGACAAGGCATCATGGGCAACTACTAGTCCTAATAAAGCGACAGCATGGACAACTAAAACGACTTTGGTAAGAAAAAAATTGCTTAATTTTTTGATTAAGCGGGGGAAATAGAAGATGCAGAAGATGGTTAGGGCGTTAGCGCTGATAAAAAAGAGGCTCAGCGTTTCAAGACTGACAAATTCATTTAAAAAGTTTGATTGGATATAGGCCGGTAGAGCGGCGGAAATAGCAAGGACTAAACCAATAAAGTAGAGAATAATTAAGCTTAGTCTTTTTTTGAAGTTAGTTTTCTTTTTTGGGGGCATGGTGATTAAAAATTAAAAGGCTAATTCCGAAAATAATAATTGCTAGGCTTATTACCTGGGGCCAGCGCCAGTGGAAAAAAAGAGGAGTTTCGTCAATGCGTACAAACTCCAATAGTAACCTTAATATAGAATATAGTATCATATAAAGCGCGAACAGCCAAACTGAGCGTTTTTCGTTTAAGCGCTTTTTTCTTTGAAAATAAATTGTTAGGGCTGTTAAGAGAATGAAGATTAGTAAACACCCCAGACTTTCATAGATAAAGGTTGGATGGAAAAATCCTTCGGTTAGATATTCTAGTGGTCGGTGATTTGGGTTAATAGGAATTCCCCAGGGCAAGGCGGTCGGTCTGCCAAAGAGCTCTTGGTTAAAATAGTTTCCCCAGCGACCAATTGCTTGAGCCAGAGCGAGACCAGGAACAATTAGAGCTAAGGTTTTCCATAATGAGATTTGCTTTTGGCGCGTAAAAAAATAAACGGTTATTATTCCAGCAATGATTGCGCCGTGAATTGCCAGCCCCCCTTCCCAGACTTTGAAAATAGCCAGTGGCCTTTGAAGATAATATGGAAGCTGTAATAAAACGTCATAAAGACGAGCTCCGATTAAGCCGTTTATTATTAACCAAAAGGCTAAATCAAATACTAGGTCTGTTTTTAAACCATAGTATTTAGCCAATTTAAAGCTTAGGGCGAGGGCGGCAACAATCCCCAGGACGATAAAAAGCCCGTACCAGTAAAGGTTAATCGGGCCGAAACTGAATAGAATTGCCGAGGGTTCAAAAGTATGAAGCTGGTTGATCATGCTTAAAGTTTAGCAATTTTAGGTTTTATCAGCAAACGAGCTTTAAAAAATAACGGCGTTTAAGCCGTTATTAATGGGTGCGGACGGAGAGACTCGAACTCTCAAGGGTCGCCCCGCTTGGTCCTAAGCCAAGTGCGTCTACCAGTTTCGCCACGTCCGCTAATTGATTCTCTAATATCTTAAATGATTATTTTTTAAAAGTAAAGAATGTGATATAATGGAAGCATAAATTTAAATTTTTTAATGTTTTTATGACTAAGAACAAGTTCGTTCGTTTTTTTAAAGAATTAGAAATTAAAGATGTCCCTCAGGTTGGTGGCAAGAATGCTTCTTTGGGGGAAATGTATCGTCATTTAACCAAAAAAGGACTACGTGTCCCCAATGGTTTTGCTACGACTGCTTGGGCATATAATTATTTTTTAGAAGCCAGTGGGTTAAAAAAACAAATTAAGGAAATTTTAAAAGGACTTGATACTAGAAATATTCGGGATTTAATGAAGCGAGGAGCACAAATTAGAAAATTAATTATTGCCTCCCCTTTTCCAAAAGATTTTGCCTTAGCTATTTCTCAGGCATATCAAGAATTGTCAAAATTAGAAAAAACTAAAAATGTTGATGTGGCCGTTCGTTCAAGCGCGACCGCTGAAGATTTGCCAGACGCTTCTTTTGCCGGCCAACAAGAAACCTATTTAAATATTCGAGGAGAAAAAGAGTTGTTGCTGGCGGTCAAGAAGTGTATTGCCTCCCTGTTCACTAATCGGGCGATTTCTTACCGAGTTGATAAAAAGTTTGATCATTTCTCAATTGCCTTGTCGGTAGGTATTCAAAAGATGGTGCGAGCCGATTTGGGTTCTTCGGGGGTAATGTTTACTATTGATACAGAATCTGGCTTTAAAAACGCTGTTGTTATTAATTCAATTTTTGGTTTAGGGGAAAATATTGTTCAGGGACGAGTTACGCCTGATGAATTTTATGTTTTTAAACCAACCCAGAAAATTATTTCGAGAACTTTAAGTCGCAAAAACATTAAAATGATTTATAGTGGCCGTAGTCAGTCGCCGGTTAAAAACGTAGTGATTGAAAAGGCTGATCAAATTAAGCCTTCTCTAACTAGCAAGCAAGTGGTTCAACTAGCAAAATGGGGAATGATTATTGAAGATCATTACAAGCGACCAATGGATATTGAATTTGCCTTAGACGGTCGAACGAGTGAGTTGTTTATCATTCAGGCCCGCCCAGAAACGGTTCAAAGCATTAAGGATCAACAAGTGTTGGAAAAATACCATTTGGCTAAGAAGGGAAAGTTAATTATTTCTGGACAAAGTGTTGGCAGCAAAATTGGTGCCGGTATCGCTAATCGCTTAATGACGGTTAAAGATATTAGCACATTTAAACCGGGGCAGGTGTTGGTAACAGACATGACTGACCCTGATTGGGAGCCAATTATGAAGATTGCTTCGGCAATTGTGACTGATAAAGGCGGTCGCACTTGTCACGCCGCGATTGTTTCTCGAGAGCTGGGCATTCCCTGTGTAGTGGGAACAGAAAAGGCTAGTCAATTAATTAAAACTGGCCAAGCAATTACGGTTAATTGTGCTGATGGTGAAGATGGTGATGTTTATGAGGGAAAGTTGCCGTTTAAAGTTGAGAAGACGAGTATTAAAAATTTCAAAAAACCTAAAACCAAGATCATGATGAATATTGGTGAACCGGAGTTAGCTTTTTCTAATTCCTTTGTTCCTAATGATGGTGTTGGTTTGGCTCGCCTGGAGTTTATCATTAATAACTATATTAAAATTCACCCACTAGCACTTGTTAATTATCGTCAGCTTAAAGATAAGGCGGTAAAGAAAGAGATTGACCGGTTAACGGCTGGATATCAAAATAAGGCTGAGTATTTCGTTGATCGCTTAGCCCAAGGAATCGCTAGAATTACGGCCGCCTTCTATCCTCGCGACGTTATTGTTCGTTTAAGTGACTTCAAAACGAATGAATATGCCAATTTAATTGGAGGTAAGGAGTTTGAACCAATTGAGTCTAACCCGATGATTGGTTTTCGGGGAGCGAGTCGATATTATTCACCTCAATTTTTACCCGCCTTTAAGCTAGAATGTCAGGCGATTAAACGTGTGCGCGAAGAGATGGGACTAAGAAACCTAAAAGTTATGATTCCGTTCTGTCGAACGGTTGAAGAGGGTAAAATGGTTCAAAAAATTATGGCCGATAATGGCTTAAAGCGAGGCGCTGAAGGATTAGAAATATATGTTATGGCGGAAATTCCAGCCAATATTATCTTGGCCGAAAAATTTTGTCATATTTTTGATGGTTTTTCCATCGGTTCAAACGATTTAACTCAACTAACTCTAGGAATTGATCGTGATTCCGGGGGAACACTAGAGGTGGCGGGAGTTTCCAATGAAAAAAACGAAGCAGTTAAAGAATTAATTAAAAACTTAATTAAGATAGCTAAAAAATATCGACGTAAAGTTGGTATTTGCGGCCAAGGTCCGAGCGACTTCCCTGACTTTGCTGAGTTCTTAGTAGAACAAGGAATTGATAGTATTTCTTTAAATCCGGATACGGTTATGGCTACCACGATGGCTATTTGCCAGAAAGAGAAACAGCTTAGGCGGAGCCGAGGGATACTAGGATTATTTTTTTAAAATTAGATTAAGATAAAATAAAAACACCATGAAATTAATCATGGTGTTTTTATTATGCTAACTTAAAAATTATTCAATTACTTGGATCTTGGCGAC
>CAYPWC010000010.1:11114-12199 GCA_964414335.1 uncultured Gammaproteobacteria bacterium
CTGGTTTTTATCACCTTTTCAACTTTTTCAGGGGTAGAGGTAGCGGTTTCTGGAGTAGAAGTAGCCGCCTCGGTGCTTATTGCCACCTTTATGTTGGCTGCTTCCTGGTCCATGGTTTTGCTTTTAACAATTGAGTCGTTGATAGTAACGATTTCGTCATTAGAAGCCGCCTCGGCGCCCTTAATAGCGTCATCAGCTAGCGCTGGAGCATAGAAAAGGGCAAATTGAAACACGCAAGCTATAATAGTTGCCAGAACGATGTTCTGTTTTCTACTGAGAGGCACAATTTCTTCCCTAATAATTTGTAGTATTTTCATATTGTTTAATATTAGCCAAATAAAAAATCCCGACTATATCATGTTTGATAATGATCAAGTAGGGATTTTCTTGACTGACTATCTTAGCATGTCGTTTCAAAAATGTCAATCCAGGACTGTTGATATTTGATTTGACGCAAATTAGTAATTATGATATGCTTTTTTGATTGTCCTTTGATAATAATTTAAAAAAATAGAAAATGAGAACGTTGTTAGTAATAGTTTTGGTGCTGATAAGCCTGGTGGGCTTCAGTCAGACCAACAAGGAGAAACGCCAAGGGGAAATTCCCCAAAAGAAGCTGCTTGATTATAAGCGCAGCGAAAGAGCGAGCGAGGTGTTGAATAAACAACTTGCGCTAGATGCTGTTTCGGGCGATACCAGTAATCTGCCGGCGCATGTTACTCAGCTTGAGCTGCGTCGCTATGAACAGGCCGCTAAGATAGAAAGAGAAAATCTTTCTACTAAAAAATCTCTTCGTGAGGTTTTGGTTAGCGAAGACGGACTTGAGGGGATTATTGGCAATGATTATTTTTTGCCAATAACTTTTATACTACGTCCGCTAAATGGCGGAGAGAAAGCTGCTTTTCTCTTGGAGTCAAAAACCAGGATGACGGTGGATTTGATTCCTGGAGACTACTTAGTCCACTTTTTTAATGGTGGGCGAGAAGTTTGTTTGCCAGTTCCAATGAGAGTGTCTCTCCAAAGAAAATTTTATAAAGGAGAGTCTTGTCACTGGTTTATTTACATGCCAAGAATGTAAACAGTAA
>CAYPWC010000011.1:0-12166 GCA_964414335.1 uncultured Gammaproteobacteria bacterium
TACGATAGACTTCACGACCACGGGCATACGGAACCACACAATAGGAACAAAAATTATTACAGCCATTACCAATCGGCACATAAGCACTAAACCCTTTACTGAGCTTAGGGCTGATATTCAAATATTTTTCTCCTTGTTTCAAGCGAACCTCATCCAAACTAAATTTCGGCTCGAAAGTCGCTCCCACTAACAGCTCGGGAATTTGCATCATTTCGCTGGCCGGCAAAAACCAATCGACTCGACCGGCCAATCTCTTTTTTACATCCTCGCGACCACTAAGGCAGCCAGTAATAATAATCCGGGCCCGAGAATTCTTTTTGCTAATAGTATTTACCAGGCCATAAACTCGATCTTCAGCCATTTGTCGTACTCCGCAAGTATTAATGATAATCACCCCTGCCTGTTCCACCTTTTCTTTAAAAACAAATCCTTGGTTTTCTAAAAAAGCCGCCAAGCGTTCGCTGTCGGCAATGTTCATCTGACAACCAATCGTAATAATATGGTAACCCTTATCCTTTTTAGTTGTTGATTTCTTGGTTAGTGGTTTTGGCTTTAATTTCATAGAGACCGAATTTAGCATTAGTTTTCTTAATTAATTTTATTTCCAAATTATACGGGGCTAATTTACGTTCATTTAAATAATTAACATCATTCTCGTTGAGATAAAAATTATAATAGTAGAGTGGGTAATGGTCAACTAGTTTTTCAGCCGCTACTAAAATCTCGTCATTCGGCAGTCGACCCATAATTACTCGCCGTTCCGGAAAAAAGAATTTATCATAATACTGGGTAATAATCACTCCCTCAGGAGCTGTCAGCGAAAAAACCATTTCCGCGTTTCGTTTTTCAGCTAAATTGGTGTGATAGAGATAAGCTAGCCCTTCTTCAGAACCAAACAAGACAAAAACAAGACTCGTAAAAGTCAGCGCTAAAACCGCTCCTCCTTGTAAGCCGGCCGCTAAAATCTTTCTCACTCTTGCCGGCGTCGATGTCTTGATTAAAAGGAGCGCTCGACTCAAGCGAACAATAGCTAAAGAAACAAGGGGAATAAGCAGAAGATAAATTGGTAACCAATAACGAGTATAGGAATTGCCAATCGTAAAGCGACTGGGGTCAGGATTATCATTAAAGCGCCAGCTTCCATAGTAGAAAACTAAAATTACCCCTAAAACTAACCAAGCTAGAACATAAACTAAATAGCGCTTCTGAAAATGTTTAATATTTTGAACAATTAAAAGCAAGAGACCAATTAACCCCAAAATTACTAAAGCCGGAAACATCTCCCAAATATAGTGACGGAACATTTCTAAAGATTGTGCCGGATTAAAACCAAAATAAAAAATATTATGAGTCAGGGTTTCAAAATAATCACGATAACGCTCTAGTCCGCTGGCAAAAGTAAAACGGAGTGCTTCGCCGCCAACCGATGATAGCTCTTCTAAGGACCGGTTCATTTCATTATACCCGCTACGGAAAGAGCCACCGTATAAGACATTATTCCAATAAACGACCGGTAGAATCGCCGCCACCAAACCAACTAATATCAAGACCAGTTTTATTAAGCCAAACCGCCGCGCATAGAATAAATATATTATTCCCAGTACTGGTAATAACCAAATTATTTCTGAACTGCGCGTAATAATGGCCGCCCCAATAAAAAGCCCTCCCCCTAAAGCCGCTAGTAGCTGCTTTAAGCGCTCTGGTTCGAATTTAAAAGAGAAAAATTTAGTTTTTAACTCCTCCCAAATTCTTAGTTCTCGCTTATGTCCCAAGGAAACAATTAAGAAATAAAGACCGATAATAAGCAGAACGATGAAAAGGACATTATGAAACATGCTTCTGACCGTATAGTAGATATAGACCGGAAAAGTTGCCAGAATAAAAGCGGACAAAAAAGCAACACGGCTGTTTTTAAAAATCTGATTAACTAATAGGTAGAAAAAAACAATTCCTAAAGCGGCAAAAAATGGCGTTAAAAAAGGAATTACTTTTACCCCTAGTAGCGCTCCCAGACTGCCATAGCCCAAGATTATTCCTAAGAAGCTGACAGGCTTAACCCAGCCGCCATCACTCCGCAGACTCCTGGGCATCACCAAGTTATCACCAATAGCTCCTGCCTGATCAAAATAGGCTAGATCACCTTGTTCTGCTAATCTCTTACTAAAAAAATAATTAGCAGTTTCATCAGGAGAAGTCCATTTCACATAGCCCTCCTCTTGAGTTAAGTAGTTAAAACTGGCCGTCCCCACAAAAAAAACTAACGCTAAAAGCGCAATCATTGCCGGGTTTATCAACTTTTGCCAATTTATTTTCATCATTTAAATGTTACCTAAAATTGCCAGTTTTAGCAAGAATTTGCTATCATTAAGATAGTATGAAAACTTTCGAAAAATTACGTAAACTAAGTCCTAATTTCCCTGACTATTTACTCCTGGCTATTTCCCTAGGAATTATTTATAGTGCCCTAATTTACTATCTTTACGCTCTTAACTACTTTTCTATTGCGCTGATTATTATTTTAAGCGCCACCACCTTTAAACTCCTAGAAAAAAGACTTTTTAAGGATGGAAGTCCTAAAGAAATCGCGACAGAAAGGAGTAAAAACAGTCATCCCTGGTCAAACCGCCTTCTCTTCTGCAGTTATTTTCTATTGTGTCTTCTTAGTCTTATTATTCTCATTCGTAGTCTAAGCGACCAAGCTCTAATTTCCCCTTGGCAAGTAGTTAGCTCTAAATTTTTTACTATTTACACGATTAGTTCCCTGGCGCTTGCCTTTCTTCTCTTAAGAAAAGCTCTCAGCCCTACCAGCAAGCTAATCGCTCTAAGCGCCCATTATTTTATCAGTTTCTCAGTAGCAGCGATTGTTTATAAAATCGGCTACGGCTTCGACCCCTTCGTCCATGGTGCCACCATGGAACTAATTAGTGATAAGGGACTAGTAACCCCCAAGCCATTCTATTACTTAGGCCAATACGGATTAATTGTTACTCTCCATAAATTAACCGGAATCTCTATTTGGTTTCTTAATCGATTTCTGCTTCCTATTCTTGCCGCCTTATTTTTACCTCTTGCCGTTTATCGCTTAACTAGTCAAGTAAGTGATCTCTCTAGCCGCTTGCTAACACCTCTGTTCATTCTTATGATCGGCTTTTCCCCGTTTATTATTACCACCCCTCAAAATCTTAGCTATCTTTTTCTAATTCTCGCTATTAGCTTCAGTTTCACTAAAAATAGTCACCTCTGGCCACTAGTCTTATCGATGGCCGCTCTAGCCATTCATCCTTTAACCGGCATTCCTTCTTTAGGCTGGTATTTGTTTCTCTCTTTAAAAAAAGTCGCTCCCCGCTTCCGTCCCCATACCTATAAGTTACTAACCGCCGGCCTGTTTATCGGAAACATGATAATTCTTCCTCTCGCTCTTTTTATTAGCGGTGGCAATAATTTCAAAGAATTTAACTGGAGCCTCGGGGCGATTATTTCTCCACTTAAATCTCTCTTCAGCACTCTAAATTCCGCTGGCAGTGAAAGCTGGCTTCTAAATCTGACATATTTTTTCAAATATAATTATAATCTCTTACTGATTCTTTTTCTAATAGTGAGCTTAATTTATTTCTATCATCACAAAAAGTCGACGGAGATAAAAAGCCTAATAGCAATTAATCTATCTTTAACCGGCGCCTATTTAATCTCGAGCCAAATTATTTTTACCGATCTAATTAGCTACGAACAAGGAAATTTTGCAGGCCGAATTTTAACTCTGATTACTATTTTCTTTTTGCCGATATTAATTTTTGGGTTAGAAAAACTAATTTCTTTAATTTTGCAAAAAGACCGGTTAACTAAATATCTCTGGTTAGCCTTAGGAATCACTCTTGTTAGCACGAGTCTTTATACCTCATATCCCCGTTTTGACCGCTATTTTAACTCTCGTGGCTACAGTACCAGTCAAAATGATCTAAGCGCCGTTAAGCTTATTGCCGCTAATACTAAAAATCCTTATATCGTCCTCGCCAATCAACAAGTGAGTGCGGCTGCTTTAAAGGAATTTGGTTTTAATAATTATTATCAAACCGCCTTGGGACCAGTCTTCTTCTACCCTATTCCCACTGGCGGTCCACTTTATAATTATTATCTGGAGATGGTTTATAAAAACCCCAGTCGCGCCACCATGGCCAAAGCCCGGGAACTAACTGGGGTTAATGAATCATACTTAATTGTTAACAAATACTGGCATCAAAGCGGTCGAATTATTAATGCCGCCAAATTGAGCGCCGACTCCTGGCAAGAAATAGGCGGCGATGTTTATCTCTTTAAATATCTGCCCTAACGACTTTCGCGGTAATCCCAAACCGGACCGACGGAAAACATTCGATCGCTACCGTCTTGATGAATTAAAACCATTAACTTCAAACGGCTCAAATCTTCCTTGGTGCCGTTTTTTGATTGAGTTGAAGAAATTGTTAATTGCTTATTTGCTAAAGATGACGGTTCAATCGTGAGTTGCTTGGTAAAATTTGTCACCGTTTCATTGTCTTCAGCACTTAGGGCTACTCCTGTTAGCTCCTTAATTACAATCTCTTTTAGAGCACTTAATTGCTCTTGGGCAACATCTAGAGCATTAGCAACCGAGGCCACCTCTCGATTAATTTGCAGGGCGGAAAACATTTTCTGAGCCATTTCATTGCGGGTCAAAAGTTCATTTAGTAAATTAAGGTTGGGCTCAATATAAGGACTATCGTTAAACCGAGAAAAATCATCAAACCCATGACCACCAAAAAGTTGATTAACCGAAAATTTATCAACTGGAAGTTGCATATTAATCCAGCCGGCAGCGGAAGTTCTAAGCATCTGATCGCGCCAAGCAATTGATCGGGCAAAAACTGGCAACTTACTCTTATCCGCCCCGAGATAGGAAGAAATAATTGCTAAATTTGACCAATAGTTATTCGTCGTCCAAACCGCATCTTGATTTAATTTGTCTTTCAATTTTTTGGCTTCTTGAAAGTAATTTAGGAAATTAGTGTTTTCTTCAAAATAGGAATGGCTAGCGATTGGTTGCAAGAGGTTAACGACATCAAGAGCAATTCCCCGACAACGGCGACTAGCTTCTTTAATTGGACAAGCAGCAATGTTACTACTTTCTAGACTTGCCCCCTGATAACTATCGACTCGCGGATAGGTTAAAGATGAAAAAATATAGTCGTTCGGGGAATAGGGTTCAAGAAGCATTTTGAATCCCGCTCGCGGTCGACTGGCTGGATCTTTTTTATCAATCGCCCCCAAAAATAACGAGAACTCCAGTGACTCTAAGCTTTTTTGAAGCTTCTCTAAATTAGTTCGAGACTCCGGATTGCTTTCCGCAAATAATTCTTCAATCTTATAATTTTCACCAAAAGTTGATTTTAAGGCATCGCGATAATAGACATAATTTAAATCTTCACGCAAAGGATTAAAATATGACATCACTTTATAAATCCGCGCCCACTTATTCTTTAATTCCGGGGAATCAGAAAAATCAGTTGAAATTAAACTAGCGGCAATCATCGCTAAGCGCCAATCATCTTTATCCAGTAAACACTGAGGACAATTCTTATCTTGATAATACAAAGGAAAAACCGAGTTAAGCCATTTGCTAGTTAAATAGAAATTATTTAACCGGGCATTAGCCTGATATTCTCCCGGAACCAAGAATCCCTTATAATCACGTAAGTAGCGTAAAACCGGAGATTTAGTGTTTTCTTTTGCCTCTTTAATTAATTTAATTTCTTTTAAAACATCATCCCGTAAATAGGGTGGGGTAACAAAATAGAAACGCTCCCGATCGGAGCTAATAAACTTCTGACTATCATCAAGCGTTCCTTGAGGGGAAATCTGTTCAGCGCTTGGCTTAAGCAATTCAAGGGCCACCGCAAAAAATGATACCTCCAAGCGCTCCCCTTCTAAAACAGGATCATTAATATTTCCAATCGCCGCTAACCGCGATTCGTAGCGATTTTTGGCAGAGTTATATAAATCTTTGACAATACTCCATAAATTATCATAGAAAATATTTTCCTCAATATCTTTATAGGCCTTCTTTAAAATTGTTTGATAATAATAAACAATAAAATCAGAAGTAATTAAAAAAGGAATCTGCTTCTGTTCTAAATTAGTATAGACCGAATAAAAATCCGGAGCTTCTTTTGACCAGGGATTATCAATTAAGGCAAACCCATTGAGATTAAGACTGCTTAAAGCCGGATCTAAATTAAGCTTGCGCGATAAATCATAATAATTAAGAACATCGATTTTCACATTCAACGGTAATTCGTAATCGGAGAATTTAATTTCTAAATCATTATTAGGAGCTCGATAAAAATCAGCAAATGATAAATACTCAATAGCGATATTGGCAAAGGTGGAGCTAGCATTATCACCCATTAAATCATCAGGGGATGTTAAATTAGGTAAAGAGCCGGTCGAAGTCGCTGTTGAAGTCGCCGTTGGAGCAGTTGCTAACGGCGGCGCGGAATTTAACTTCTTTAAATACCAAAAGCCACCAGCAACGATTAAAAGTAAAATAAAAACCAAGCCGCCAATCAAAAGTCGGCGCTTAATTTTTGATTTTGGCTCTTCACTAGTGCCACCAGTCTCTCTGCTGCCGGAATTATCTGGGCTTGAAATAATGGTTGTTTGCTCGCCAAACATATTATTTTAAATATTTATATTTATTCTGCAAATGTTCTTCGTACGTTCTAGCATAAATTACCGTTGACTTGCCTTTGGGGGTAAGAAAGTAGTTGTAATCAGTCTCTAGCGGATAAATAGCCGCTTCCAGCGCCAGAAGACCAGGATTACAAATCGGTCCTGGCGGTAGTCCGCGATACTTATAGGTATTATAAGGGGAATCAATCTCTAGTTCCGCGCCACTATGAGCCGGCTTATTGTCATTATAAATATAGGACAAAGTCGCGTCTGATTGCAGTCCTTGGCCAATTTTTAAGCGATTAAGAAAAACCCCGGCAATAAGGCGCGCATCATAATTATCACCAGTTTGATAATCAATTGGCGCCTCCTTCTCAATAATTGAAGCCAAAATTACCACTTCATAAATACTGCGCCCCTGAGCTTTAATGTCCGAGCGCATTTTAGCCGTTAATTTCTTATCAAAATTACTAAGCATTTTAACCACTAATTCCCGCGCGCTCGAACTAGCATAAACGCGATAAGTGTCTGGGAATAAATAGCCCTCAAGACCGTAATATGTCGGCTTATCTTCTAAAAAAGAAAACTGCTTTGAAAAATCTTCTGGCTGGGCAGATTGAGTACGGCGCTGGTAATTGACTTGCGGCTCACCGGTAACAGCCAAAAAATCTTTTGCCGGCCAAAGTTTCTTATTATCAAAATACTCACTTAAATCATATAAGTCCCAGCCTTCAATAATTTGAATCGTTTCTTCGGCGCGAGGAATAATTACTGGTTTTGGTGCCGGTTTTTTAAAAACGTCAAGAATTCGCCCTACCAGTGGCGGTAAATTATCCCGATTGTCGTCTAGAGAGCGATAAATTAATCGCGCGGAAAATAAGCCAATAATTAAAACCGTGATTAAAAAAATAATAACAACTAATAAAAAATATCTAACAACTTTTTTCATAATAATTTATTTCTTTACCACCTTCTTTTTGGCCAAGGCCGCTAAAGCGATTAGTTTCGAACTGGCTCTAATTTTCTTTCCCAGGCCGTCAACCATTTTAATGTTTAACTTCTGACAAATAGCATACTCCGGAACATCACCAATGCTATGACGATCGCCACCATTAGCAAAGATATTCGGCTTCACTTTAGCTAGCGACTTAATTACCGTTTTATCTTTATCAACTGACAAAAAGGTTTTATCAACATCACGAAGAGCGGCAATAATTCGCAAACGATCAGCTTGATTCATAAAGGGTACGCTACCTTTAAGGGCCACCTGATGATCACTATTAACAATAACCACTAATTTATCACCAAGCTTCTTGGCGCGCTCAATCATTTCTAAGTGGCCAACATGAAGCGGATTAAAATAGCCTGAAACGGCCACCACCACCGGTCGCTTAGCTTGATTTTTTAGTAATTTCTTCGCTGACATAATAAAAAAATATAGTTAAATAGCTAAGCTTATTATAGCAAAAAACCCTAAAACTTGGAACAATTTCTTACCCAGTTTATTTATTTCAAAAACTAAGATAAAATAAAGCTATAGCTTAAATTGCATGACTTTTACTAACTACCAACAAAAAGCCAGTCTAACCGCCATTTATCCCGATAAGGGCAATAATTTTGTTTACCCCACCCTCGGCCTCATGGGCGAAGCCGGAGAGGTGGCGGAGAAAATTAAAAAAATCTTCCGAGATAAAAACGGCCAAATAGACGATGAAGATCGCCTAGAAATAAAAAAAGAAATGGGTGACGTTCTTTGGTATCTCTCTCAGCTAGCCAAAGAGTTAAACCTTGACTTTGATGATGTTGCCAGGACTAATATCGATAAACTCTGCTCCCGCGCCAGTCGCCAAAAAATAACTGGCAGCGGCGATAATCGTTAATTTATATGACTATTTTCCACTCTCTTATTCTCGGCCTACTCGAAGGGCTAACTGAATTCTTGCCAATCTCCTCAACGGCTCATCTTATCATCGCCTCTAGCTGGCTAAAAATTCCAACCAGTGAGTTTTTAAAAACCTTCACCATTTCCATTCAACTTGGCGCGATTTTAGCCGTTGTGATTTTATACTGGAAAAAAATCTGGGGAAGCTTTAATTCAATTGGAAAAATTGGCGCCGCTTTTATTCCCACTTCAATTATCGGCTTACTTCTCTACCCCCTTATCAAGCGCTATTTCTTAGAAAGCCAAATGCTTATCGCCTGGGCCCTGCTTCTGGGCGGTCTTATTTTAATCATCTTTGAAAAATATCACTTGCCAACTAAGGACTCACCAGAAGACAAAAAAGATTTAGGCCTATCATATAAACAAGCGGTAATTATCGGGGTTTTTCAATCACTAGCTATTATTCCTGGCGTTTCTCGCGCCGCCGCCACTATTATTGGTGGTCTAGGACTGGGAATAAAAAGAAAGGATATCGTCGAGTTTTCCTTTCTCCTTGCTATTCCCACAATGCTTGGCGCCACTGGACTTGATTTATATAAAAGCCGAGAAGCTCTAATTAGCCTCACCACTAATGATTTAATCATTTGGGTAGTCGGTTTTATAACCGCTTTTATAACCGCCATTATCGGTATCAAATTCTTTTTGAAATTCATCCAAAAAAATAATTTCATTCCATTCGGCGTCTACCGCCTTATTCTGGCCGGAATTATTTTTGCCGGAATACTTCTTTAGGATTTTATTTCAAGAATCTAAAAACCCCGCTAATTAGCGGGGTTTTATAATTATCAAAAAGTTTTAACTTAACGACTATCAATGTTCTTGAGGCGGCGCCAACGACTAAGAGCCTTGGAACGGGCCATTTCTTTCTCAAGCTGGGCGGAAATATTAGCAAACTGAACATCATCAATGTCGACTGCCTCTTTTTTCCGTGCTTCGGCCCGGGCTTTTGCCTCTTCAATTTTCTGTTCATCAAGCTCAGCCGCTCTTTCAGCGGTATCAGCTAGAATCACAATCTTCTCACGCATAACTTCAATAAAACCACCGGAAACTGAAATAATTTCCCGCTCGCTAGTCGCTAACAGAATTTCAATCACGCCTGGCTTTAGAATTGAAACCAAAGGAATATGGTCAGCTAAAACCGTAATTTCCCCGCTAGTCGTGGGGACGGTTACCTGAATAATATCCCGAGAAAGCACGACGCGTTCGGGAGTGACGATTTCAAATTTAATCGCTTTGTTTGCCATAGTTTAATATTAGTCTTTCGACTCCGCTAAAGCAATATCAGAAATTGCTCCTTTCATATAGAATTCTCCTTCACTAATTTGATCATATTTACCTGCTAGAATTTCCTTAAATCCAAAAATAGTGTCGGCTAATTTAACATAAGCGCCGGGACGACCAGTGAAAGTTTCCGCCACAGAAAACGGTTGTGACAAGAAACGCTGAATCTTTCGCGCTCGAGAAACAATTACCTTATCTTCATCGGATAATTCTTCCATTCCTAAAATCGCGATAATATCTTGAAGTTCTTTATAGCGCTGTAAAATCTTCTGGACACCTCGAGCAACTTCATAGTGTTCTTCACCAACAATTTTAGGATCTAAAATAGTTGAAGATGACTCAAGAGGGTCAACTGCGGGATAAATACCCAGCTCAGATAAGGGCCGAGATAAAACCACGGTTGAATCTAAGTGACCGAAAGTGGTGGCTGGCGCTGGATCAGTTAAATCGTCAGCGGGAACATAAACTGCTTGAATAGAAGTAATTGAACCGTTTTTCGTTGACGTAATTCTTTCTTGGAGCTCGCCCATTTCTGTCGCTAGCGTCGGTTGATAACCAACCGCGCTCGGCATGCGACCCAAAAGAGTGGAAACCTCAGAGCCAGCCTGAGTAAAGCGGAAAATGTTATCTACGAAAAATAAAACATCTTGTTTTTTCTCGTCACGGAAGTATTCCGCAATCGACAAACCAGTCAAAGCAACTCGAGCCCGGCAACCAGGTGGCTCGTTCATCTGTCCGAAAACCATCGCTACTTTATCAATAACGCCCGCATCTTTCATTTCATGAAACAAGTCATTACCTTCACGGGTTCTTTCACCAACACCCGCAAAAACCGAGTAACCACCATGAGCTTTGGCAATATTATTGATAAATTCTTGAATAACCACGGTTTTACCAACACCGGCGCCACCAAATAAACCGACTTTACCACCTTTGGCAATAGGGCAAATTAAATCAATAACTTTAATTCCCGTCTCAAGAATTTCTGCACGAGTTGACTGTTCGGAGAAGTCCGGCGCTGGTCGATGAATTTCATAGGATTTTTCTCCCTTAACTTCGCCCGCATTATCAATCGGTTCCCCTAAAACATTCAAAATTCTCCCTAAATTATTAACCCCCACAGGAACGCTAATTCCTTGGCCAGTGCTAGCAACTTCATCGCCCCGTTTTAAACCATCGGTCGTTCCCATGGCGATTGTTCTAACCACATTGAAACCAACATGTTGTTGAACCTCTAAAACTAGTTTCTCCTTACCTCTTTTAACCTCTAAAGCGGTATAGATCTTTGGTAAATCACCCTCAAATTCAACGTCGACAACGGCGCCGATAATTTGCTTGATTTTCCCGAGATTGTTTTTCTTTTTTTCCATATACTTTTTATATTCTTATATCCTTGTAATTTAAGCTTGAAGACTGGCGACCCCAGCTGAGATTTCCGCAATTTCGCCGGTAATAGCCGCCTGACGGGCCTTATTGTAATAAAGCGTCAACTCATCAACTAAATCGCCAGCAGCATTATTAGCCTGATGCATGGCCGTCATTCGGGCGCTGTGTTCAGAAGCATTAGATTCTAATAATCCTTGAAATAACTGAACTTCGATAATTCGCGGCAAAATTCGACTTAAAACTTCATGATCGTCAGGTTCATATTTAAACATATAGCTAGTTCCACCTAAATGTTTTCTTTCCTTATCTTTAATAAACTCCTGACTAGTTTTTAATTTCTCGCTTTTACCCACCGCTCCCAAATAACTGTCCTCAGAATCGATTTCCACGGGCAAAATTTGTCTCATCCGCGGCACTTGCTTAGTGGCGCTCACAAAATCTGTATAGGCTAAAATTACTTTATCATACCGCTTGGCTAAAAATTCATCGATAATTAATTTTGCCACTGGAATAACATCTTTAATTTCCGGATTAACGTCATTTTTTACAAACTCCGAAATAATGTTATAGGAAAAGCGCTTAGAGACAACCGCTGCTTTTTTACCAATAATAATAAAGTCCGTTTCAACATTGTGTTTTTTAATCGAACGCACCGCCTTATTAATAATTGCTGAATTAAAGCCTCCGCAAAGACCACGATTGGAAGCAATCAGAACAATTACCACTCGCTCTACTTTTGAGCGTTTCTCTAAAAGCGGGTGCTTAGCCTCACCGGCATCTAAAGCCCCGGAGATATTTACAATCGTCGCCCAACCTAAATTAGCGTAGGTGCGAGTTTTTAGAACTGCCTCAACGGAACGGCGCATCTTGGCG
>CAYPWC010000012.1:0-11895 GCA_964414335.1 uncultured Gammaproteobacteria bacterium
TCTTTCGGCAATCGCGCGACCATCAATTTTTTGTACCATATTTTTTATTTTAGTTTGTTGGTAAACAAAATTTTTCACACAATCCTTTCACTTTCTGCTTTAACTGGCGCAACAAAACCGCATCGTCTTTATTATTTAGGGCCTCATCAATATAACCAGCAATAAGTTCCATTTCCGGTTCTTTCATTTTCCGAGTAGTAACGGCTGGGGTGCCAATTCTAATGCCAGAGGGGTTTAGCGGCGGACGAACATCGTTAGGAATGGTTGAGCGTGATACCGAAATGCCCACTTTCTCTAAAATTTCTTCAGCATCTTTTCCTCCTAATTCCCGACCACTTAAATCAAGAATAAATAAATGATTATCTGTCCCCCCGGAAACAATTTGATAGCCTCGCTTACTAAGTGCGGAAGAAAGTGCTTTCGCGTTTTTTATAATCTGTTTGCCATATTCAACAAACTCCGGCTTCAACGCTTCACCAAAAGCAACGGCTTTAGCGGCAGTAATATGATCATGCGGACCACCTTGCATGCCAGGAAAAACAGCACTATCAACCTGTTTAGCGTATTTTTCTTTACACATAATAATCGCTCCCCGTGGACCCCGCAAAGTTTTATGGGTCGTGGTCGAAACTACGTCAAAAATTGGCACTGGATTTTTTAACTGTTTGGCGGCAATAAGGCCGGCGATGTGAGCAATGTCGGCAAAAGTATAAGCACCAACCTCATCAGCGATTGCCTTAAATTTCTCCCAATCAATTTCCCGCGAATAGGCAGAAAAACCGGCAACAATCATTTTTGGTTTTTCTGCGAGGGCAATTTTACGAACCTCGTCCATATCAATAATTCCGGTTTCCGGATTAACTCCATATTGAACAAAGTTATATAAACGACCTGAGAAATTAACCTTATGACCATGCGACAAGTGTCCGCCATGATCAAGCTTTAAACCCAAAACCTTATCACCGGGATTTAAAAAAGCCATATAAACAGCGGCGTTTGCTGGTGAACCTGAAAGTGGTTGAACATTGACATGTTCGGCGCCAAACAATTCTTTAGCTCGATTAATCGCCAGCTCTTCAACATCATCAATATTATGATTACCACCATAATAGCGTTTGCCCCGATAACCCTCGCTGTATTTATTCGTTAATACCGTCGCCATTGCCTCTAAGACAGCTGGGGAGGCGTAGTTTTCGGAAGCGATCAATTCTAATTCATCGTCTTGACGCCCCTCCTCCTTCTCAATTATTTGCCAAATGGCTGGGTCTTGTTTCTTTAAATAATGATATTTCATATCTCTAATCTTAATTTAGCTAAAAGCTTTTGTCAAAAAAGAAAAAAGCTTATTCTAAAAGCTTTTTTGCATATAACTAGCCTGTAATTTATAGCCTAATTTTTTATAATATCCTCGCACGCCAACCCCGGATATAATTGCCAGCCTCTTAATCTCGGCCGCTCTCACCAGGCGCTCCGCACTAAGCAAAAGCTCTTTACCCAGACCACTATGTTGAACTTTTTTCTGGCGACCAACCGCTACTAACTCACCGTAGACATGAAGTTCACGAATAATCGCGGGAGCAATTTGACTATTAACATCTAGCCGCAGACGACAAAAACCAAATAAAGTTTTTCCGTCTCGACTATCGGCACTGATAAAATATTCTTGCCCACCAGAAGCTGAATACTCTAAAATGTTTAGGCAATAGTCTTTAATCGGCTTATCTTTAGCCTCTCGACAACGAATACAATTACACTTAACTCCTCGCTGCTGCATTACTTGCCGTAAATTAGTGATTTTATTGCCAGCGATGATTGACTCTGCTGGAATGTCACGGATCAAGCGAATAATTCTAACATAGGGCGGAACCGCCGCCTTGCAATCAACTATTAATTTCTGGAGAGTCTTATCAGAATATGGCCGGTATTGACCCTTTTGATACCAAGTATAGAGAAGACTGCCTTTTGTAACTACTGTGGGGTAGAATTTAATTTGATCCGGCTGAAAACGTTCGTCGCTAAATAATTTCTTAAATAACAATAAATCTTTTTTAGGGGTTGCTCCGGGAAGGGCCGGCATTAAATGATAAGTAATTTTAAAACCAAACTGTTTCAGAAGCTTAGTCGCCGCAGCAATCTCTAAAACACCATGTCCCCGTTTATTTAAAGTTAAAATTTTATCATCAATTGCTTGCACACCAATCTCCACCCGTGTACAGCCAAAAATTCTCATTTCTTTGAGCTCCTCTTCATTAATATAGTCTGGTCTAGTCTCTAAAGTTACACCAATTAAATTATATTTAGCGGTTTCATTTTTATTTTGTTCTTTCTTTAAATTAGCTTTCAATTTTTCTAAGCTAAGATTTTTTTTATAACCCGCCTGAAAATCTATTTTCTTCTTCGAAAAATCATTAGCCGCCTTGAAACAGTTAGCGATATACCAATATTTATATTTTATCGGCAAATAGCTCCAAGTGCCACCAATAACAATTAATTCAATTTTAGTTGGTTCATGTCCATTATTTTTTAATGCCTGCAAGCGACTAATGGTTTGGATATAAGGATCATAATGACAGCGAATTGCTCGCATTACTGCTGGCTCGTTAGACAAATAGCTCGTCGGCACGTCAGTTTCATGGGGACAATAGGCACAGCTTCCTGGACAAGGGTAGGGCTTAGTCAAAACCGCCACCGGAGCAATTCCCGAAAGCGTCCGAATTGAACGTTTCCGAAGAACTTTTTCTAAAGCATCTGATTGCGCTAACTTGTTGTTAATTACTGCCTGCCGGTATTCTTGCAAAATATCGGAATTTAAAATAGCCGCCAGACCATATTTTTTACAAATATTGCGCTTTAAAGCTTCCAGATCCTCTCTAGTCTTTATTTTTTTATTATTTACCAAAAGCAATTCCCTAATTGCTTCTTTAATTTTGTTTGCTTCAGCCATATCTTTCCTGATATACTTAAATTAATAGTCACTTAATAATATCTTATTTTTTATATTTTAACAATATCACTATGAAGGGGAAAATTGTGAAATTTCTTTTATTTTTAGCCTTAATTCTGCTTCCTTGGGGAGTAATTAAAGCCGCGGACACTAAAACCGGCGACTCAATCTATGTTGCTTCTGACGAAATTATCAGCGGCAACTTCTATGCCGCGGGCAACAATATTACTATCGATGGCGCCATTGGCGGCGATTTAATTGTTCTTGGTCAAACCGTTACCGTTAATGGCCGCATCGAAGGCGACATCATTGTTGCCGCTCAAACTATTAATATAAACGGTGAAGCTGGGGGTAATATTAGAATTGCCGGAAATGCAATTATTATTAACGGACAAGCAGCTCGCAATCTTAACGCTTTTGGATCAAGTGTTACTTTAGGAGACAACTCCAGAGTTGGCTGGGACGCTTATATTCTAGGCTCTAATCTAGAAATGCGCGGCATAATCGATGGAGATTTATCTGGTCGCGCGGGTCAAGCACTCGTTTCCGGAAAAATTGGTCAGGACGTTGATTTAAAAATTTCTGATAGTGGTCTTGGGGGATCACTCGTTATTTCCCCGGAAGCGGTTATTAACGGCGATTTTAATTATACTGCTAAAAAGGTCGCCCAAATTTCTGATCAAGCCAGTATCAGCGGTCAAACTAATCATAATTTGGCATCAAGCGAAACTAAAAATAATTTTACCCCTTGGTTGTGGTCAAAACTCTATGCAATTTTTTCAGCTTTAGTCGTGGGACTAGTTTTAATTACCCTAGGAAAAAATATCACTTCACAAATTCTAGAAAAACTATCCGAAAAAACTCTTCATCATTTTTTACCAGGATTAATTGTTCTTCTAATTCTCCCGCCGATAGCCTTAGTTCTTCTATTTACTATTATTGGCATTCCTTTGGCCCTAGTGATAATGGCTTGGTGGCTTGTTGCTAGCTACATCGCTAAAATTATTACCGCCATTTTATTAGGACAATTAGTACTAACGAAATTAATTAAAAAAGATAATAGCTCTCTAGTTTGGTCATTAATTATCGGAGTAATTATCTCTTGGTTATTATTTGCCCTGCCTTTTGTCGGCTGGTTACTTGGTTTAATTGCCATAACCATCGGTCTAGGCGGCATCTGGTCATATGCTTCCAATCAACTCAAACATCTTTAAAGCTTACGACATTCGCGGAATCTACGGACAAGATTTCGATAATGAAATGGCCTATTTATTAGGTCTCGCTTTTGTTGAATTAAGAAAAAAAGATAGCGACTATCAAGGCGGCGAACTAAAAATCGCCGTCGGCTATGATATGCGTCTTTCTTCGCCAGCCCTAAAAGACAACCTCCTTCGCGGTCTAACCGCCGCTGGCGCTAAAGCGGTTGACTTGGGGCTAGTAGCAACACCAACTTTCTATTTTGCCGTTAGTCACTATGATTACCAGGGGGGCATTATGGTTTCCGCCTCTCATAATCCCAAAGAATGGAATGGCTTTAAATTAGTAAGAGCTAAAGGGGTACCAATTAGTGGTGAAACTGGGATGACTTTTATTAAAGACCAAATATTAAGTAACCATTTTCTGCCTGCCAAAGAATCCGGTGAAATTCTAACTAACACTACCGCCCTCGAAGATGAGTTGACCTATACTTGGAGTTTAGTCGATAAAAACAAGATTAAGAAATTTAAAATTATTGCCGACGCCGCTAATGGCATGGGGGCAATTTACTTAGAAAAAATTCTCAATGCCTTGTCCGGAGAATATCAAGCTCTAAATTTTAAATTAGACGGCAACTTCCCTGCCCATGAAGCCGATCCCCTCAAGGAAGAAAATCTCGAACAGTTAAAAAAGGCTGTTTTAGAACAAAAAGCGGATTTAGGAATTGCTACTGACGGCGATGGTGATCGCGTTTTCTTTGTTGATAATCAAGGAGAGGTAATAAATCAGGCAATTATTCGTGGGCTCCTGGCAAAAACCTTTTTACAAGACAAGCCAGGCGCAAAAATTGGCTATGACGTTCGTCCCGGAAAAATTACCGCCGATCTAATTAGCGCTGGTGGTGGTGTTCCGGTAGTAACCCGTGTTGGTCATTCCCTAATTAAAGAACAAATGCTCGCTGAGGATATATATTTTGCCGGAGAATCTTCAGGCCATTTTTATTTCAACAGTCCTCAGGGTTGTTTTGAATTTCCCAGTCTTATGATTCTTAAGCTTCTTCTGGCTTTCTCCGAACAAGACAAGCCAGTTGCCGAACAAGTTGTCCCTTACAAAAAGTATTTCTCATCAGGGGAAATTAACTGCTCAGTCGAAAACAAGGAGGCCGTCTTAACAGCTGTCGCTAAAAAATATCAAGATGCTAAAATTTCTCACCTTGATGGCTTGTCCGTTGAATATCCTGACTTTTGGTTTAATCTCCGCGGCTCAAACACCGAAGCTAAGTTGCGCTTAAATCTTGAAGCTATTAATCCAGAGTTAATGGTCAAAAAAAGAGACGAGGTGCTTAGTCTTATTAGCTAATCATAACTACTACTATCATTTAAAAAGGACCCTTAAAAGGGTCTTTTTTAATTTAAACTTTCAATTCTTAAATTTATTTCCTTTCCACCTCAATTCGACACTTAGTCATTAAGGCCGCCAGGGCCCCTACGGCAGCTAAAACTGGGGCAAAGAAAGCGCCGACCACGGCAAAGGTCACAGGAATTTCCATCATTACTTTGTCTTTCTCATTTTTAATGATAATCCGTCTAATATTTCCCTCTTTAATCAGTTCTTTTATTTTTTCCACGAGTTCATGACCGTAGACTTTAAATTGGTCTTCGGCCGAACTACCTTTTTTTGTTTGTTTCTTTTTCATAGATTTAAAATTTATTAAATTATTTTTTTATTTTTCTCGTTGGCTGATGTTTGGCTAAATATAATTGTTTTGACTTTCTGGTTACCGCTAAAATTGTTAAGACGGCGATATAGGAAGAAACTACGGCCGTCGGCATTTGATATCCTTTAAAAACAAAGCTACAAACAAAAAGAACGACCACTAAAAATGACCAAATAATAACAAACACTTCTCCCGGGTGACGGCTATTATGTTTATCATACCAGCGCTCAAATTCTTTATTACTGACATAAATGGCTAGAGCGCTGATGTAAATTGCCGACAGAACGTTGAGCAAGTCGTTGTAGCTGTTTTGGACAAAAAAATCCAACACAATAACAACAAAGAAAAGAACCGACCAAAAATTAATTAAATACCGCCAAAAATTATAATCATTCTTTAAATACTCTTTGGTCATAAACTTATTTACTTCTAAATTAATAATTAAATTATTTGCGCTGATAGGCTTCCTTAATATACTCATCCAAAACCCGACTGGTATTAAAATAACTAGCATTTAAACTAATAACACTAACCATTAGTTCGCGCCACTTTTGTGGCGACGCATAATAAAGAGGCAAAACCTTAGTTTCTAGGGTTTTATAAAGAGACTGTTCGTCGGTAATTGCCCAACCAGTTTTCTCCGGATGATAGCCCTCTAGCCACCAGCCATCAAGAGTGCTTATCTGCGGAACACCATTATGGGCCGCTTTCATGCCGCTAGTAGCACTCGCTTCTTGAGGTGGTAAGGGGTTGCTTAACCAGAGATCGCTCCCGGCGACTAAAAGTTTGGCTAAATCTAAATTATAGTTTTCCAAAAATACTAATTTTAACTGCGGATATTTTCTTTTAAGCTGATGGATTTTTTTAATAGCCGCTTGACCCACTAAATCACGTGGGTGTGCTTTACCGGCAAATATTAATTGGGCTTTTTCGCCGTTTCCCAAGACGGCTAATAGTTTTTTAAGATCAGAAAAAATTAAAAGTGGCCGCTTATACTCGGTAAAACGACGAGCAAAACAAATTGTTAAAACATTCTCCGACCAAATAGTTTTTTTCTTCTCCGTTATATACTCTAAAAGTCGGCGTTTCTCTTTTTGATGAGCCCGCCAAACATCATCAGGGCTAAGTTTGCTGGCGAGTTTAAGAATTCTCGGGTTTTCCTGCCAACCTGGTAAAAATTTATCATATAATTTCTTAAATTCTGGAGACGTCCATAAAAGCGAGTCTACTCCATTGGTAATTCCAGCAATTTTCTCTTCAGGAAATAACTTATTTAAAAGTTGCTGATGACTTCTGGCCACCCCATTAACGTAGCGACTAAAATATCTACCTAGAGCCATCATATTAACCTCCCCTCTTTTTATTAAACCCTTAAGGTTAGTAGGAAAATCCGGTTGGTCTTGGTTTACCATTTTTACCGGAAAATTATCATAAGAAGTTTTAATCGGTGTGTGGGTGGTAAAAACACACTGAGCTTTTACTGCCGCCACTTTTTCTTCGTTGGTTTTCCCGGTTAAACGATTAAAAAGTTCAATTGCCGCTAAAGCGCCGTGTCCTTCGTTAAGATGATAGGTTTTTATTTGCTGATAACCGAGGGCTTCTAAAATTTTTACCCCGCCACGACCAAAAACAATTTCCTGACGCAAACGATTTTCTAAATTTCCTCCGTAAAGCTTATCAGTTAATTTCTGATAAATTCTTTTATTGCCTGGTATCGCCGTATCTAAAAGATAAACCGGAACAAAAAAGCCGTCTCGGCCTTTTAATAAATACTGCCAAACACCAACCTTAACCTGATCAGTGCCAATATTAATTCTAATTTCTGTGTCTAGTTTTTTAAGACGCGACCAATCATAACCCCGATCAATTTGTTCTATTTGATCGCCAGCCGAACTAATGCCTTGTTTAAAATATCCCTGACGACTTAACAAAGTAACGCCCACTAGTGGAAATTTTTTATTAGCCGCCGAGCGAAGAATGTCTCCGGCAAGCACGCCTAAACCGCCCGAATAAGTTTTAATATTATTTTCCAGGGCAATTTCCATGCTTAAATAAGCGACTGAAAAAAGTTTTTTATTAATAGCCATTAAACTTTAAATTACTTTAACAAAAAATCTCTTGCCTTTTTGAACAATTTCTCCGGGATTTACTATTTCCTTGATATCAGCAATAACCCGCTCACCAATTTTTACCCCCTTCTGATCAATTAAGCGCTTGGCGTCAGACTTAGTTCCAACCATTTTAGCTTCAATTAAAACAGTAATAATATCATAGCTTGTTGGCTTAAGTTCAGAGACTTCTTCCGGAATTTCTTTTTTACTAAAGGTGCTAATAAAATATTCTTGAGCTTTTTGAGCTTCTTCTTCTGAGTGATAGAAACGAACCAATTCAAAGGCCAGCTTTAATTTATAATCTCTAGGATTGCCACCGGCTGCTAATTCTGTTTGATATTTTTCAATATCCACCAAAGGCGTCCGAGTGGTTAAAATAAAGTATTTTATAATTAACTCATCTTTAAGAGACATGACTTTGCCAAACATGTCATTAGCTTCATCAAACAAGTTAATAACATTCCCCCAGCTAGAACTCATCTTTCGACCATCAAGCCCTTCAATGAGCGGATTAGTAATAATATCTTGAGGCGCTTGTTTAAAAGCTCGTTGTAACTCTCTGCCCGCTAACAAATTAAAACGCTGATCAGTCCCGCCAATTTCCACGTCTGCCTTAATGGCCACCGAATCATAACCCTGCATTAAAGGATAAAGCAGTTCTCGTAAAGAAATCCGTTTGCCCGCATCTAATCTTTTTTTAATATTCTCCCGAGAAATAAATTCATTCAAAGAAAAAACATCTGCCTGCTCGCCAATTTCATGGTAATTTAATTTTTTTAGCCATTCGCTATTATAGCGAACTTCACATTTTTTAATATCTAAAATCTTTTCCGCTTGAGCAATATAGTTTTTCAAGTTTTCCTTAATTTTCTCAGGGGTAAGCATGGGACGCTCGCTATCTTTATCTGAGGTGTCACCAATAACGCCCGTGAAGTCACCAATAATAAAAACCACTTTATGTCCTAGCTCTTGAAAATCTCTTAATTTAAGAAGAGGCACCGACCGGCCAACATGAATATTGGCACTTGTCGGATCAATTCCCAACTTAACTCTTAACTCTTGCCCGCTGGTCAGTTTTTTTTCTAAATTATGGCGATCAATGATTTCCTCCACGCCCCGAGACAAAAGCTCTTTAATTTTTTTTGAATCCGTATTAATTTTCATATCATTTATTAGTTATTTGGCTATTAATAATTATATCATAGACTAAAAAACTCTCCTAAAAGCACTCTTTCTTTATTCCTCTAATTATTAAATATCTTAATTCTTGTCAAAACAAAAAGCGCCTTTAGCGGGCGCCTTTTATCGTTCACTATTTATAGGCTTTTTTCACCTCCCGCGCCCAAATTATCTATCGTTTTTTCAACTTCCTGGTTTAATTCTTCAATTAACGCCGAATACCTTTCTTGAGCAATTTTAATGACTCTCGTTGCTCCTTCGCCAGACAAATACTCCTTTTCACCACGGGGTCGTGGACTGTGTTAGAACTATAAAAAAGAGGAGCTTTTAAATTCTCCTCTAAAAAAATCATTAATCCTAAAATATATCGGAAGAACATCTTTCCTCCCAAGTGACAGCAATTATTTTTTCGCCATCAAATATATAATAGTGAGCCGATGGAGCTCCATAGAGCCTTCCATAATAAAATGTCCTAAAAACAACACCCTTAGGCATAATAGCGATGATTTGTGCGCCACTTCCCATTCTGCCAGCATCTCCTTGAGCAATAACACCCTTTAATAATATCTCTCCAGGGAACTCAAGAAACTTAGGGTCATCACTTTCCATTGTTTCTGGCGTTCTGTCACCGGTGTGATTATTGCCACCGCGGAAACCGATGTCCGTCCTAAAAACAACTATACAGCTTTCGTTATTAGAGTTGCTTTCCTTAAACAGTTTTGTTTTGCCGCTCTTGGTTTTTCCGAGATCAGCATTAAAAACTTTTGCCACTTCCTTTGACGAATTTAATGCCTTTTCATCAACCGGCAATGTAGCTAAAATTCTGCCGCGACCTCTTTCGCCAACTGAGATGGCCTTAAAACTAAAACCGGCTGACTCAATCTTAACTTCTTCAACTCGAGCACCGAGCTCAACTGTTCCATTGCTTACTGTAAATACTTTCATTTTTTCAATTTTTTGTCGTGCTAGTGGCAATCTTTTAGCCTTAAGCGTGACTGGTTAAACAATAATTTTTAAATAACTAATATCATTATAACATAAAAGTTTAATAATGTCAAAAAAACCCCGGTTCTTTTTATAAAACACGGGGTGTATTTGGTAGCCTCACTTAGTCGATAAGGTCACCAACCTTCAGGCTGGGGTCATGGCTAATAGCCACGACATATTTTGCCAGCTTTGGGTCAAAAGCGGCCACGGCGCCGTAGAGGTGCCCAACTTCGTGAGCTATGGCGATAGCCACCGGCAATGAGGCAGGGCCGTTTAGTTTAATCACTTTGCCGCCCTGGAGCGACAGTTCTTTTACGGCAGCGACTGCATCTTTTACGATTTGGTCATTTTGGGCTGGAACTCCAAACCCAATCTTCAAAACGTCGCCTTCCAAACAAGCTGCATAAGTCTTTTCCATTTTTTTATTTTTTTAGTTCAACAATATGCCTGGCCAGGGCTTTTACTAACGGCCTTTCAAATATGGGCTCACCTCTTTCCAGGTGATGGACTGATCCTTTTAAAATCGGACCATCGACAACGGTATCGGCGACGCCATTATAATCAGAATAAATTTCTGCTAAAATAACTAAACCGAGTTCAGAAGCAAATTCACGCCATTCTTCCATCTTCGCGTAATCGCTAGATAAAATGATAATGTGAGTGGCATCGGCACAAATTGCCATGTTCTCGGGGGTAATCATGCCCCCGATATCAATTAAGGTTAGCTCAAGTGAACAATTTTTAACTGACTCAGCAATCCTCCGAACGAATTCTGGAGTGAACTTAGCCTTGTAAGCTGCCTTACACTCAGCTGCTAAGACCGAATTATTCTGAACGGTTTCCTGAAACCAAGAGCCTTCGCCATCTGGACAAGCCGTGATAACATAGGGGTAGGGTGCACCGGGAAGCGCTTTAATAGCCTGCTTCAGACCTTCTCTTAAGCAGCTTTTCCCCGACCTGGGGGGTCCGGCTAAAATAATTTTTTTCATTTATATTTTTAATGTTCATTTTATAAATACATTATAGCATATAAATAATTATTTGTCAATAGTTTAATAATTTATACTAAAAATAGGCTAATGTTAGCCTATTTAAAATGCACGGGGTCGTGGACCATGTTAGAACTAGTATTGCTTAACTATTATTAATTATATATATTATATCATTAAAATTAACAAATAAACAACTAAAATTAAATAAAAAGACCTTTGATGTTATCGCCGGTCTAAACACCTAAGCATTTTATTTGCTTGGCGGATTAATAAAGCGCACGTCCGCCTCTCCTCTTTCATCTTCGAAATAATAAATTTCTATGTTTCTCTCAGGAGAAGACAGACGAAGGAAACAGAACTGTTTAACGAGATTTGGGTTATCAATGACAATGGTGTCCCCGTTATTAGGGATAATAATATCCTTTGTCATAAAAAACTCATTCTCCTCGGAAAATAAGATCTCTTCCTCCGGCGTAATTATAATCCGCTTCGCCTCAGAAGATTTACAGGAGACAAGCAGAGTCACGGCAATAAAGAACATAAAAATCTTTTTCATGGTGTATATATTTTATTAATATTTTAATGAACTATGACTACAGTATATCATATTTATTATAGTTTGTCAATAGAGGCGCGCCTGTTTATTTAGATTATCATATTTTTTTCTCTTATATAACAGAAAAAACGAGCTTTTAGACTCGTCTTTTCTTTAGTGGGGTGGCTAAGCGCAAAAGTTGGAAAACTTTTTTGATGGAATATTTAACTAAT
>CAYPWC010000013.1:0-11645 GCA_964414335.1 uncultured Gammaproteobacteria bacterium
TAATAAATTTAATAAAAGATATGTTTAACGATCTTAACAACCCAAGTGCCGCTAATCAGCCAGCTGTTGACGATATTTTCGCTGAGACTGACAAACCGGCTTCAAGCGGAACAAACGACATTGAAATGCGTCGCGTTGGTTTAACTTCTAGCGGAGTTAATTTGCCACCAGTTAGCAGCCAGGAGGCAGCTGCTAGTAGCAAGGGGACTTTAAAGATAATTATTATTGTTATTTTGGCTTTAGCTATTTTGGGTGGTGCTTATTTTGCTTATTCCCAATTTTTAAAAAAAGAAGAGCCGGTTTTGCCAACCCCTAAGACTGAAAACAATCAAGTTAAACCAGCGGTCAATAATCAGACTGAGGCAGCGACGGAAACCCCACAATTTGTTAATGAGATTCCGGGAATGGAAACCAGCACTGAAGGCTTGGCCCCTACTGAAGTGGCGTCATCTTCGGAGGGTGTTGTTTCTGATCAGCCGGAGGCTGAATTATTAGTTGACTCTGATAGTGATGGTCTCACTGATCGTGAAGAGATGATAGCTGGGACTAACCCGAATGTAATCGATACGGATAATGATGGATTAAGTGATTACGAAGAGGTCAAGATTTATTTATCTAATCCGTTAAACATTGATACCGATGGTGACACTTACTCTGACGGAGTTGAAGTCAAGGGAGGATATAATCCTAATGGAACTGGTAAGCTTCCCGGTAATGAGCTTAAATAATATTAAAAATGCTGAATAATTTAGAAACAAAAAATAGTTCTCGGTCTAGCTTTATGACGGGCACGACTAAACGTCCGCGCTTATCTTTGAATTTACATACTATGCCGCAGACAGTTACCAGTAATTGGAAGAAATGGCTGTTTTTAGGGCTAGCGATTTTACTTATTTTTGCTGGAATTTCGTTTTTACTTTATTATTTAGCGCCTTAATATGTTTGGGAGCAAAAAAAAACACGTAAATGGCGGTGATCAGGAATTAGCGCAAAAAGTTAATGAAGATTTGGTAGTGCGTAATATGCCCAGCATTCAGCGTTTGCATGGAGACACCCCGACTAGTCCGGCGGCTATAAATGAGGGAGAAACGTTGTCACGACTCGCCAGCCCTAAACATAACGTTAAAACGGTAGGGTTGATAATTATTGCTAGCAGTGTCGTTTTCATTGGCCTTTTGGTTTATTTGAGCTACATTTATATCATTAAGCCTCAAGCTAAAACAAATCCCGAAACGAGTACCCTGGTTTCCTCTGAACCGGAGAAAAAAATTATCACTGATCTTATTAATGAACAACGGGCGTCTTCAAGCGAGGAAATTACGATGGCGACCACCAGTTTAATAGCTACGGTTACTCCTAATACTTTAGATTTAGAAAATGGCGACGCTTCCTCAACGTTAATGAACGAGGAGTTGAGTGGTAAGCCAGACATTAACTTGCCTCCACTTTTAGACACCGATGGAGACGGCCTAAATGATGAGGAGGAAAGCGCCTTAGGAACGGACGCGACATTATCAGATACTAATGGTAATGGTTATTTAGATTTAGTAGAAATAAACAATAATTATAATCCGGTTGGAACTGGTCGGTTAGTGAATAATTCTTCTCTTGATACTTATCAGAATTTAGCTTTTAATTATAGTTTCCTTTATCCCAAAGCTTTTTCACCAAGTTCACTAAGCGATGATTCAATTATTATTTTAACAGCGACTGATGATTCTATCATTCAAATCTCGCTTCAAGAAAATACCAACCAGCAAAGTATTTTGGGTTGGTATGGCGATTCATTTTCTGAGGTGACTGTAACGTATGATAAGTTGAAATCAGGAGACACTTGGGATGGTGTTTGGAGTGAAGATGGCCAGAATTTTTATTTGACCGATAAGGAGAGAAATAATATTTATATTATTTCTTATATTCCTTCGGTAGCTGGTCGCTTGGCTTATCCTAATATTTTTAAGCTGTTGATTAATTCTTTGTTGATAAAATAAAAGGGAGTAATAAAAAAAACGAGGCTTAAGCCTCGTTTTTATTAACCTTTATTTTTTTATAATCCGATCAATCAGTCCGTAGTTTTTTGCTTCCTCGGCGCTCATGTAGTAGTCGCGGTCGCTATCTTTTTCGATGGTGGCCATTTTTTGGCCGGTATGCGCAGCGAGAATCTTATTCATTTTATCTTTAGTTTTTAAGATATGCTCGGCGTGAATCTTAACATCAGAGGCTTGGCCTTCAGCACCACCCATTACTTGGTGAATCATGACTTCGCTATTTGGGAGAGCAAACCTTTTTCCGGGAGCACCGGCCGCTAAAAGGACTGAGGCCATGGAAGCAGCCATGCCGATACAAATTGTAGACACCGGTGATTTGATATATTGCATGGTGTCATAAATCGCTAAACCGGCTGAAACGGAACCGCCGCCAGAGTTGATGTAGAATTTAATGTCTCGGCTGCTATCCTGGGCATCTAAAAACAGGAGTTGGGCAATAATGATATTGGCCGTATGATTGTCGATCGTTTCCCCGAGGAAGACAATTCGGTCTTTAAGGAGTCGGGAATAAATATCATAGGCGCGTTCAATTTGTCCTTCTTTTTCAATGACTGTTGGTATTAATGGCATATTTTTATAATTATTAATTAAGATTATTATAAATGAAATTGGCGTTTTTGTAAAGAGTAAAGCTTGATTTTTATTTTCAAGTATTCTAAGATTTTAGGGTCCATAGCTAATATAAAATAAAACCGGCTCTCTAGGGCCGATATCATTTTCAATATATGTCATTAATGCAAAAATTCTCGAAACTATCGATCCGCGCTAAAGCTGGATGGATTTTGGGGTTAATTGTAATTTTTGCCATCATGGTTGGTTTAACCGCCGGAGGCAACTATTATAATAAATTAGCCACTAATTTAGCAGAAAAAACCAATGAAATTGTGGTTTTGCCTTTAGTTAAGGATTATCCTTTCAGCCTCGGACTAGATCTTCAAGGCGGTTCCCACTTGGTATATGAGGCGGATGTGGCCAGTATTCCTGCTAGTGATCGCGCTGGGGCCTTAGAGGCGGTAAGAGATGTTATTGAGCGCCGGGTTAACGCCTTTGGTGTTAGCGAGCCAGTAGTTCAGGTAAATCAAGGAATGAATGGCGAATATCGGATTATTGCCGAGTTGGCCGGGATTAAGGACGTTGAGGAAGCGATTAAGTTAATTGGCGAAACCCCGATTTTGGAATTTAAGGAACAGGATTTGGCTTTAACTCAAGACTTAGGGACTTCTTCAGAATTAGCCCTTACCGATAATTGGAAAAATACTGAATTAACTGGCAAACACTTAAAGCGGGCCAGCTTACAATTCAATCCTAATGATGGTTCTCCTGAAGTTTCTCTGGAGTTTAATGATGAGGGCTCAAAAATGTTTGAGGATATTACTGGTCGCAATATTGGTAAGCCGGTTGCTATTTTCTTGGACGGTTATCCAATTAGCGTTCCCACGGTTAACGACAAAATTACGGGGGGCTCTGCTAGTATTTCTGGTCGCTTTAACATTGAAGAGGCAAAATTGTTAGTGACTCGGTTGAATTCGGGGGCCTTACCAGTGCCAATTGAACTTATTTCTCAAAAGACGGTTGAAGCTAGTTTGGGCTTTAAGTCCATTAGCAACAGTATGAAAGCGGGATTAATCGGCCTTCTTCTAGTTTCTATTTTCATGATTCTGTTCTACCGCTTACCCGGTGTTTTATCGGTACTATCCCTAATGGTTTATGGCTTAACGGTTTTAACCATCTTTAAGGCTTTGCCTGCTTGGCTCGCTTTAATAATTGTGGTTTTAATGATTGGCCTTATCTTTTATACTTTTAATGAGTTAAAGATTTTTAACGGCACTTTGGCGTCTTTGTTTGTGATTATTGGCATTATTTTGTTCTTCTATACACAACAGGCAGTTACTTTAAGTTTGTCGGGCATTGCCGGATTTATCCTTTCGATTGGAATTGCGGTTGACGCAAACATTCTAATTTTTGCTCGGATGAGAGAAGAACTTAAGCAGGGGCGGTCCGTTACACAAGCGGTCGACAATGGCTTTAAGCGTGCTTGGCCGTCAATTCGTGATGGCAACGTTTCCACAATTATCACTTGTTTAGTCTTAATGTTCTTTGGCACTTCTGCGATTAAGGGTTTTGGTACCACCCTATTTGTTGGTGTCGCCGTTTCGATATTTAGTGCCATCGTGGTCACGCGTACATTATTTGTTTTGATTTTGGGCGACTGGCTAGAGAAGAAACAATGGCTTCTAGGGGTAAGAAGAGTTAAAGTTGAAGAAAATAAATAATAATTAACTATATGATTTATAAGATAATTCAAAAAAGAAAGATTTTCTTATCACTATCAAGCTTAGCGGTAGTGGCTTCAATTTTAGCGCTTTTTTTCTGGGGCCTAAATTTTGGAATTGATTTTACCGGTGGCAGCTTATTAGAAGTTGAGTTTGCTAATTATCGTCCGACTTTAACTGAGATCCAGGATAGTCTTAAGGGCGTTGATTTGAATAATTTAACAATTCAGCCAACAGAAAATTCCGTTATCTTGCGCTTTAAAGAAGGCTCTGAGGGCGTACATCAAGAAGTTTTGAGCAACCTAAAGACTTTAGCCGAGAAGCAGGAAAATGGGGCGATTAAGGAGCTGCAATTTGATTCTGTGGGACCATCGATTGGCCGAGAACTAAAAAGCAAATCATTTAATTCGGCCGCGATTGTCTTTATCATGATTATTATTTATATTTCCTTTGCTTTCCGCAAGGTTTCTCGTCCGGTGGCTTCTTGGAAGTATGGCGTCGCGGCGATTATTGCCTTGCTTCATGATATTTTCTTTATCTTAGGTATCTTTTCGGTTTTAGGACATTTTTACGATATCGAGATTAACACGCCGTTTATTGCTGCTATTTTGACGGTCTTGGGTTATAGCGTAAGCGATACGATTGTTGTTTTCGACCGGATTCGGGAAAACTTGCCGAAGAGTCAGGAGGATTTTGAGAACACAGTTAATCGTAGCGTTAATCAAACCTTAACTCGTTCAATTAACACCTCACTATCCTCAATCCTAGCCTTACTAGCGGTTATTTTCTTGGGCGGTAGTACCATTAAGGATTTTGCCTTAGCACTGGTTATCGGTATTTTCATTGGCACCTATAGCTCTATTTTTATTGCCAGTCCGGTACTTGTTATCTGGGAGAAGTTGGCTAAACGAAATAAATAGTTTAAATTTTGGATAAAAAACGAAAAAGAGGCTGTTTCCCAGCCTCTTTTTTATTTGCTATAATAAAAGCATGATGACTTATTTTTGTCGCTTTTTTACTCAGTTTTCTCTTAAAAAGACGGGGGAATTTCTTTCAGAAATTATCGTCTTATTTTTGGTATTTTTGATCCCCCTTTATTTTTCGGTTTTTTTTCCGGCTTATAATATTTTTGAATTAAGCAAGCTGTCGGTTTTTAAAATTTTAGTTTCTGGACTTTTATTTTTAACCGTCACGAGACTTATTTTTGGTGGATTAGAAATGGTTTCAAAAAAATATTTTAGGCGTTTTTGGTTTATTCCGATAATTTTTATCGCCGGCCTCCTTTTTAATTTTTTCTTTTCGCTACGACCACTGCAATCTTTCTTTGGTTCCTATGATCGTCAGGCGGGCTATCTTAGTTATCTTTTTTATTGTTTATTTTTCTTTTTGGTAACGCTTAATTTAGCGCCGTTTAATGGCGAGAAGTTAAAAATAAAAATTCGTCGGCTACTTCTAGCAGCAGTTTTCTCTGGGGGGCTAGTATCTCTTTATGGCATCTTGCAGATTTTAGGTATTGATTTTTTATCTTGGCCAGAGGACCCGCTACTAACAAAAAGAACGCTTTCAACTTTTGGTCAGCCTAATTTTTTAGCTTCTTGGCTTCTTCTAGTAATTCCGGTAACCGCCTACATTAGTTATTCCAGTCGACGTTTTTGGAGTCGCTTTGTTTACGGTTTAGTTCTTTTAGCGGAGCTTGTTTGTCTATTGGCAACGTCTAGTCGGGGAGGGATTTTGGCGCTAGTTTTATCCGGAGGGGTTTTAGTCTTTTATTTGCTTTTTTTCACAGGTTTAAAAAAACGTTTAAAAATTATTGGCGTGATGAGTCTATTGGTGGCAGCCTCGGTTGGTCTTTTGGCGATAAATATAATTTTGCCGGGGCGACTTAGGGCGGCTCTAGATTTTTCGGCCGGTAGCTCAGCGGCGCGTGTTAATTTTTATCAAGCGGCGGCTAATGCTATTTTAGTTAAGCCCTTGGGAGGTTATGGTTTAGAAAATAGCGGAGAAGTTTTTATCACCTATTATCAAAGTGATTGGGGAGTCCATGGTAATGTCGGTGCGACGACGGACAAAGCTCATAATCTTTTTCTGGATATTATTCTTGCTGGTGGTTTTTGGGCGCTTTTTTTGTTTACATTATTATATTATTATTTTTTCCGTTTAGCGATAAAAAATATTAGACAAGAAAAAGTTTTTGATTCTTCGGGGGCGATTGCCTTGGGGGTCTTAGCCTATTTATTGTCTCTTTTTTTCAGCTTTTCAATTGTAACCGGTGAAATTTATTTTTTTCTTTTTTTGGCGATAATCGTTAGCTTGAACGCTAATCAGAATTTAGCGTCCGAAGAAAAAGTTGTTAGTCTAGGAGTTTCTAGACAAGGAGTGTTTAAGCGAGGGGGGTTATTAATTCTGGTCTTAGTAGCTACTATTTGGTTATTAGCTTATGAAGTGAGAGTGATGATTGCTGAAAACAGGTTTAACCGTGTTCATCATTTGATAAAAACTAATCAAATTGAAGAGGCCTTACGCCTGTTTCCGGAGGCCGAGAGACTAACTCCCAATCCGATTAATCGGGAACACTATCAGCTTTTTTTGGGAGACAGGGTGAGCACGCTTTATTTATCGCTAGAGGGCAGGGAGAAAGAATTAGCTAAGAAAAGCCTGGAAAGTTTACGTAGTCGACTGCCTTTAAGCGCCTATGAAAACTATTTTGTGCAGGCCAAGATTAATTCGGTTTTGGGTGGCTACCAGCAGGCAGCTGAATATTTTGCGGTGGTTGCTGGTCGTAGTCCATTTTGGCCCAAGACGTATATTGAACTCGCGCGTTTATTTTTCTATCAAGGCGATTTAAAGAGAGCGATTCTTAATTACAAAACAGCAGAAGCGATTTTACCGATTGCCAGTGATAGTCGTTTTAATAATGATCATTTGGCGGTTTTAAAGTCATATCACCAATTGATTTTTAGGGAACTAGGAGATATTTATTTTTTGGCCGGTGACTACCAATTGGCAGAAGAATATTATCAAGCGGCTTATCGGGCAGATGTTTCTGATTTCACTTTATTAAAGAAAATTGCCGATATGCTTTATTTGCGCCATGATATTTTAGGAGCAATTCGCTATAATCTCCATGGGCAGGTGCGTAGCCCGAATGATTATCAGTGGTTACTTGCTTTAGCTTCTCTTTATCATGAGGCTAGCGACGATGATCAGGCGAGGAGTTATTTAAAGCGCGCTCAAGAATTAGCGCCAGAGAGTCGAGAGGTTTTGGAATTTAGCCAGCAGTTATTTAATCAGGAAGATTAAGTTAATAAAGTATGATTAATTTTATTCCCATTTATATTTTTATCCTCGGTCTTATTATCGGGAGTTTTTTAAATTGTTTAATTTGGCGTCTTTATAAAAATGAAACCTTGGGCGGACGCTCATATTGTCCCCGGTGCCGAGCACAGATTGCTTGGTATGATAATTTACCTCTTATTAGTTTTATTTTTCTGTGGGGTCGTTGTCGTCACTGCCAGCAAAAGATTTCTTGGCAATATCCTTTAGTGGAGCTAACTACGGCAATTTTATTTTTACTTAGTTTTAGTAGTCTTGAGGCGATGCCATTATTTGCTTGGCAATTAGCGCGAGACTGGCTACTAATTGTTACCTTAATTATTGTCTTTGTTTATGATTGGCGTTGGCAAATGGTGCCGATGACAATTGTTTGGCCGGCAAGTGCGCTTATTTTCGGTTTTAACTTGATTTTAGGAGCCCCCCTTGTTAATATTGTTTTCTTCGGTCTTCTTTCGGCTGGTTTTTTCTTGGCCCAATATTTGCTGACAAAAAAACGAGGTTTAGGTGAAGGGGATATTTGGCTGGGCTTATTATTAGGAATTGCTTTTCCGGGAGGTAAAGAGTTGTTTTTAATTATGCTTTTAGCCTATATCTCCGGAGCGATTGTTGGCGGTTTGTGGCTTTTTCTAAGTGGCCTTACAGGGAAAGCAAAAATTGCTTTGGGTCCATTTTTAGCATTCGGGGCTATTATTACTTTAATTTGGGGAGAAAAGATTATCGGCTGGTATTTAGGGTTGTTTTAGGGAGTGAAACAATTGTTTAATTTTCAGAAATTTTGTATAATATTAACAGCAATTACTAAGCTCTAAATTGTTATATTTTTATTTAATCCATCATAATTATGAAAGATAATATTATCGCTGGCCTGGATATTGGCTCAACCTCAATTAGGCTTGTGATTGGCCAAAAAATTCCTGGTCCGGCCGGTGAGGAAATGCAAATTATTGGCGCCGTGTCGGTTCCGACTGCTGGCGTTAGTCGGGGGATAGTAAATAGCATTGAAGAAACCACTTCTTCAATTTCGGCTTGCCTGGAAAAAGCGGAAAGATTGGTGGGCGTTCCGATTACGCGCGTTTGGGTAGGGATTAATGATCCGCATATTAAATGTGAACGCTCAAAGGGTGTTGTGGCTGTTGGTAGAAGTGATGGTGAAATTGGCGAAAACGATGTTAATCGAGCGATTGAGGCGGCTCGGGCATTAGCCGTGCCGGTTAATTATGAAATTTTGCATGTAATTCCGATTAAGTTTAGTGTTGACAATCAGGGTGATGTGAAAGATCCAATTGGGATGAATGGTATTCGTCTTGAAGTGGAAACTTTAATTGTGCAGGGATTAAGTACGCAGATAAAAAATCTCACTAAAGCTATTTATCGCACTGGTTTAGAAATTGAAGATTTAGTTCTTGGACCACTAGCAGCCTCAGAAGCAGTGCTGAGTTCAAAACAAAAAGAATTAGGCGTGGCGCTAATAAATCTTGGTTCATCGACCACCTCTTTAGCGGTCTATGAAGAAAGAAATTTAATTCATACAGCGATTTTGCCCATTGGGGCCGAACATATTACCGCTGATATTGCCATTGGTCTTCGGTGTCCGATTAATTTAGCGGAAAGGATAAAGCGAGAGTATGGTAATGCTCTTCCTGAAGATTTGGACAAGAATGAAGAAGTGGATGTGAGCGCTCTTGTTAAAGAAGAGGAAATTAATGATGATATCACCACAATTTCTCGGAAGTATGTTTCGGAAATCATTAATGCGCGAGTTGAAGAAATCTTTGAAAAAGTTGATAATGAGTTTAAACGGATTGATCGCTCGGGAATGCTTCCGGCGGGAGCTATTTTCGTTGGTGGCGGAGCTAGCCTAGAAGGCTTAGTTGAGTCTGCTAAGAAGAAACTTCGTTTGCCTGCGGCCATTGGTCAAGCAAAAAACATTAATGTGGTAATTGATAAAGTGAAGAATCCGGAATTTCTAACTGCGCTAGGTCTAGTGATCTGGGGTAGTCATAGTGAAAGCGAGACAATGGGTAGTAGTAAAATTTCTAAAAGTTTAGGAGGGATTATAGAAAAAACTAAGGGCTTATTAAGCAAGATAATGCCTAAATAATAAATTAATTCATGATAATTTTATGGCTGAAGTAAAACCAGAAATTGAAACCTTTGCCAAAATAAAAGTCGTCGGCGTCGGCGGCGGTGGCGGTAGCGCTATTAACCGAATGGTGGCCAATGGCATTAGAGGTGTTGGCTTCGTGGCCATCAACACTGATGTCCAGGCTTTACATTATAATAAAGCAAACGAGAAAATTCATATTGGCAAAACGGTCACTAAAGGCTTGGGCGCAGGGATGAATCCAGATTTGGGTAAGGGAGCAGCTGAAGAATCACAAAATGAAATCAAAGAAGCGCTTAAAGGTTGCGACATGGTTTTTGTTACTTGTGGTTTAGGTGGTGGTACCGGTTCCGGGGCTTCTCCAGTGGTGGCGCAAATTGCTAAAGAGATGGGTGCTTTAACGGTGGCGGTTATTACTAAGCCGTTTATGTTTGAAGGCGGACAACGGAAAAATATTGCTGATCGGGCTTATGCTGAACTAGCGGATAAGGTGGATACGATTATTACCATTTCTAATGATAAATTGCTTCAAGTGATTGATAAAAAAACCTCACTCCTTGATGCGTTTAAAATCGCTGACGATGTTTTGCGCCAAGGCGTTCAAGGAATTGCGGAAATTATTACCGTCCCGGGAATTATCAATGCCGACTTTGCTGATGTTAAGGCGGTTATGTCCAATGCAGGCTCGGCTTTAATGGGTATTGGTACGGCCACTGGAGAGAACAAGGCAATTGAGGCCGCTAAGGACGCTATCAATTCCAATCTCCTTGATATGTCAATTGATGGTGCGCGCGGTATCGTCTTTACAATTACTGGTGGTCCAGATTTAAGTATGACTGAGGTTTCAGAAGCAGCTAAAGTGATTACCGCTGCCGCTGATGAAGACGCTAAGATTATTTTTGGCGCGGTTATTGATGAGAAGATGAAAGATCAGATAAAGATTACAGTCGTAGCGACTGGTTTTGATGGTCGGGGTAAGAATCAGAAAACCGAACTTACCAAGGCCTATACTCCTAACGCCTTCATTGTCGAAAAAGAAACCGAAAAAGAAATCCCAGCCGCCCTGACGGTTGATAAGAATAAGGGAAAGTTTAATGTCTTTAAGAATATTCCCGTTAAACCAGCCTTAGAGCGGAAAGCAGAGACACCGACAAACGATGATGATGACTTGAGCGTCCCTGCCTTTATTAGAAAAAAAATGAACTAAAAAATGTTGAAAATTAATAGCCCCGGTTTTTCCGGGGTTATTTTTATTCAGAGAAGTTTGCTACAATATTTACATGGATATTAAAGATTTAAAATTATTAGTTACCCCTGAGGGGCGGGAGTTATTGGCGAAATATCAGGATTTTAATGAGGAAGAGCTTATTAGTCTTTTATTTAAAGTCCCGCCTTCTAAGCGGGAGATGATGCGCTCAGTAGTGTCTTTAATTAAGCTTCGTCAGAAGATGGCGGATAAATTTAGCTTGGCGCCTAAGATGTTCTTTACTCCCTATGGTGGTGAACAGTCAACCGGAGAGGAAGTTGCTCGGCAAATTGCTAGCCGGTTTGAAAAATATGAGAAGATTGCCGATTTAACTTGTAGTCTGGGCGGAAACCTAGTTTTTCTAGCTATGGGCAGTTTCGTAACCGCCATTGATCGTAATCCGGCTAATCTTTTTTGTGCCCAGCAAAACGCGATTGTCTACGGAGTTAATAAACAAGTTAAGTTTATTGAGGGCGATGCATTTGATTATACTAAGCTTCCGGTAGAGGCTTTTTTCTTTGATCCGGAAAGGGCTAGAGCCGGAAAGACAAAAACTAGGTCGCTGTTTAATTCTTCGCCGGATGTTAGCCGGTTGTTGCCACTTCTTTTAGAGAATACCAAAAATATCGGGATTAAGATTT
>CAYPWC010000014.1:0-10254 GCA_964414335.1 uncultured Gammaproteobacteria bacterium
CTTGCCATTGGTTATGACTTTTTCTTTTTCTTCTGGGGCGATGAATTTAGCCAAGAAGAAAGTGGTTATAAAGAGGCTATCTTCAATTGAAGATTTAGGAAACATTGAAATTTTGTGTTCTGATAAGACAGGGACACTTACCGAAGGGAAGCTTAAAGTTTTTGATTTCTATTTACCTCGAGTTTCAAAAGATGAGTTGCTACGATCAGCAGTCTTAGCTTGTGGTGAATTAAAAGGCGATAGCGACCCGTTTGATTTATCTTTAAAAAAAGCATTAGGCAAGAAAATTGATAGTTGTTTTAAGGGGGTAAAAATTCTTTTTAGTGCGCCGTTTGATCCGCAGTTTTTACGTAATAGCGCGGTAATCGCTGCGCCGACAGGAGGAGAATTGATTGTTCGGGGCGCGCCGGAAGTTATCTTTAGTCTAACCTCTAATCTAACTTCTCAAGAAATGTCTTCAGCCCGTTTGTGGCAAGAGGAGCAAGGGCGCTTAGGGCGTCGAGTTTTAGCTCTTTCTAAGAGGAATTTGACCGCTAAAGAAGCTGAGTCCTTAGGAGAAGATCTACGCGACGAAGAACATGATCTTGAATTTTTAGGAATGATTTCTTTTGCTGATAACATTAAGAAAAGCACCTTAAGAGCGATTAAACGAGCTCAGGCCCTTGATATTCAAATTAAGATTATTAGCGGTGATAGTCCAGAGGTCACCGGAGCCATTGCTCGTCAAATTGGCTTAATCGCGGAGGAAAAAGAGGTTTTGACTTTTTCTGCCCTTGAGGCAATGAGTCCGCTAGAAAAAGAGGCGGCGATTTTAAGATGTAATGTTTTTGCCCGGGTTTCACCTGACAAGAAGCATGAGATTATTAATTATCTTCAGGCTAAACACAGTGTTGGTTATTTGGGTGATGGCATAAATGATGCCCCAGCCCTTAAAGCGGCTGGCGTTTCTTTGGCGGTTAATAATGCAGCTGATGTAGCTAGAGAAGCGGCCGATGTTATTCTTTTAGAGAATGATTTAAATGTAATTATTGAGGGAATTGAAGAGGGTCGAAAAATATTTATCAATAGCGCTAAATATATAAAAGCGACGCTCGCTTCTAATTTTGGTAATTTTTATGCAGTGGCAATCGCTTCACTGCTTATCCCGTTTTTACCAATGCTCCCTCTGCAAATTCTTCTCCTTAATTTATTATCCGATTTTCCCATGATTGCTATTGCGACTGATAATGTTGATGCTACCGAACTAGCTTCGCCGAAGAAATATCAAACGAGAGATGTTTTGGTAGTGGCAATGATACTAGGACTACTGAGCACAATTTTTGATTTTGTTTTCTTTGCGCTATTTAAAAATATTTCCCCTGGTGTTTTGCAAACCAATTGGTTAATCGCCAGCGTTTTAACCGAGCTCGCTTTCTTGTTTTCAATTAGAACTAAAGGTTTTATGTTTTTAGCTAAACGGCCAAGTAATTTAATTTTTATTTTAAGTGGCTTAGCCGTAGCGGTTACTTTAACTGTTCCGTTTACCCACTGGGGGGCTAAAATATTTAATTTTGTTGCTCCGCAGGGAATTCATTTGGTCTGGATTTTTTCTTTGGTTGGTATTTATATTGTTTGTTCAGAAACAATAAAACTCATTTATTACCGTCAGCAAAAAGTCGCCTCTCCGGTTAAAATAAGCTAATATTAAATAAATATAATTGAACATATTGACAAAGAGTAGATAATATTGTATAATAGTTTTACATAATTGTTCTTTGAAATTGATTGATTAATAGATAAATTTTGGGTTTTTTGGGCCCCGCCTTTTAAGGCGAGTTCGAAAAAACCTAAAATTTATTATTATGAATTCAGAAAATTACTACCCAGAAACTGCCTACAAGGTTAACGAAATGTGTGATCGTCACAATCTTCCTCCGGTTCAGAAAATTTTAGAAGATGAGGATTTCCGAGAAGAACGTCAACGTCTTTTGGCCGGTGATCCCTTAAGAAGGTTTTTGCCTTTCAATGATGTTCCTGATGTTGACACCATGTCAATTGAGGACAGACTTGATGCTGAGAGTTTTTCCTTTGAAGAAGGCGAGGAGCTTTCTGAGGCTCCAATTTTTTCTGAGCCGAACTTCCAGGAGCTTTCAGTCGGTTCCTCCAGTAAAAAGATAGTGGCCGCTAATGTATTTACTGCTAGCGGAACAATTATTTTGGTTCATGGAGAAGAAGCTATCAAGGAAGTGGCGATTAGCGAGGAAACGGAAGAAAGGCTTTCTCGTGATCTTGCTAAGTATAAGGTCAGGAAGAACCCTAATCATGACAAGTACCAGGATAATCTAAAGACTTTGCCGGAGAGAAAAAGACAACGCCTCCTGCGCGGCAGAACCAGAAAACTTCTGGAAAAAGAAGGGCTTAAGTTCTAGGTAGAATAATGAGAAACAGCACTGGGAAACTAGTGCTTTTTTTATTAGAAAATAATTATTAGTCGATTAGTGAAAACCACTCAGTTTCTGTTTTTTTAATTTCTTTTTCAATAAGGGTGAGTTCAGTTTTTTTTCGATGGTCATAGTTAGTAGTATTTTCTAAAAAGTATTGATAAAGTAGTTTGCGCTCTGCTTCTAGCTTGGTTAGTTTATTTTCTAGGCCTTTGAGTCGTTTTTTAATTTCTTTTACTTTTTCATAATCAATATTAATTTTCTTTTTGGGATTAAGACTGACCGAAGAATTGGCTTCTTGGTGGTTGGCTAGTCTTTTTTCTAGGCGAGACACATAGTCTTCATAATCATGATAGTCGCGCTTTATTTTTCCTTTAGAGAGCTCAATAATTTCGGTAGCCACCATATTGGCGAATGTCCGGTCATGACTGGTAAAAATAATTGTGCCATTAAATTGAGCGAGAGCGCCGCCTAAAGCCTCAACCGTTTCAAAATCCAGGTGATTAGTGGGCTCGTCTAAAATTAGAACATCGGGTTTAGCGAGGAGGAGTCCGGCTATAATCAGCCGTGATTTTTCGCCGCCGCTAAGGACGCCTATTGGCTTTTTGAGATCGTCGGGAGTAAAAAGAAAGTCGCCCGCCATTTGTAGAACCTTTTCGGTTTTTATTTCTTGATTACTGACTCGTCTTAGATAATCACCTAGATTTTCGTTAGTTCGTAGCTTAGTGGTTGATAGTTGATCATAATAACCGATTTTTAAATCCTTGAACCAAGTGTAGCGACCAGCTAAAGGAGGAAGCTTACTAGCGAGAGTTTTAAGGAGCGTGCTTTTCCCTTGGCCATTATCGCCGACGACAATTATTTTTTCTCCAGATTTTACGTCAATTTCAAGATCGCTTATTAGTGGCACTTCTTCGTAACCGATAGTTAGATTTTTAATAGCCAAGTCGCGGCGTTTTTTTCTTTCGGTTTCAGGAATGTTAATTGTGACGCTGCTAGCATTATGTTCAATGCTAATTTTGTGGGTTTGGAGTTTATTTATTTTTTTAATAAACGCCTGAGCTTGCCCGGCCTTAGAAGCTTTATAGCGGAAGCGATCTACAAAGGCTTGAAGATGTTTTTGCTCCCGTTCTAATTTAGCGTTAATTTTATGTTCGGTTTTTGCTCGCTCTTCTTTATAGGCCAAATAGGCTTCAAGGGGCTGCGGAAAAAGAAGACAGCGATGGGGCGTAATTTCCATTGTGGCGTCCGCTACATTTTTCAAAAATTCGCGATCGTGAGAAATGATAAGAAAACCGCCAGAGTAACTCTTGAGGAAGTTTTCTAAAAGTAGAATTGTTCCTAAATCAAGATAGTTGGTGGGCTCATCAAGAAGAAAGAGGTTGGGTTCAAGAAGTAACATGGCACTTAGCTTGAGGCGCATTTGCCAACCGCCTGAAAGTTCGCTGGTTTTTTTGTTTAAAGCCTCTTTGGTAAATTTAAAGCGGCTAGCCATTTTTAGACATTGCCAATCTTCTTTGCCGCTGCCACGCTTTAAATAATCGAGTCCAGTTTCATTCTCTTGGAAATTACCACCCTGTTCTAAATAACCAAGGCGAGCTTCGGGGCTAATAATGATTTGGCCGCCATCAGCCTCTTCTTGGCCAAGAATGATTTTAAAAAGAGTTGATTTGCCAGCCCCATTGCGACCAATAATACCGATTTTTTGTTTACTGAAGACGCTAAAAGACAGGCCGGAGAAAATAGTTTGGCCACTGTAGCTTTTAGAAAGATTAGTAACTTGTAATAAGGGAGCCATATATTTGGTGTTCTTATTTATCATCATAGAGAGATTTTATGGTTTGGGCAACTAGGTTTAATTGACAGACGGCTTTTTTCAGGCTATCTTATAGATTCAGGAGTAAGCCTGCCGATTATATAAATTATTAACTTAAAACCTTGTATGGCCAAAAGATCGACTGGAGTCGGAAAAAAGAAACCGTCTCGTTCCCACAAAACCGCGAAACGCTTAGAGACTAAACGCGTAATGTTGGAAGCGAAAGCGGCTAAAAGAAAAAAGAGATAAAACCCTCATTTTTTGACAGGGCGTCTATTTCTCTTTTGCGAAAAAGACTTCAGGAGTCTTTTTTTGCTAAGGAGAATAGAGGTCATGACGGCAAATTGTTTTTGGAGTATAATTAAGAAATAAAATCAATTTATAAAATCAACTTAATAATATGGCTAAAAAATGCTTAATCGTAAACACGGGAAGTGCCTCTAAAAAATATGCTTTTTATGAGGGCGCTAAAAAGCTCTATACTGCCCACTTCGAGATGGAAGGGGATTCGTTTGTCGTGACTGAATTTATCGGTGAGGCCAAGAACAAGCGCCTTATCACCAAGAAGGAATATTTAAACGCGGCGGCTTTGATTGTTGACTCTTTGATTAAGGCGGGGCTGGTAACTTCGCTAAATGATATTGATTTGTCAGGGGTGAGAATTGTGGCTCCAGGAGAATATTTTTTATGTAATCGTTTTGTTGATAAGGAATATCTTAAAAACGCTAAGGAGGCTCTAAAGAAAGCTCCTCTTCATCTTGGCCCGGCTCTTCAAGAAATCAAAGGTCTTAAAAAATCATTGGGAGAGAGTAAGCCGATTGTTGGTGTGTCTGATAGCGCTTTTCATGCATCAATCCCGGAGTGGTCGAGATTCTATGCTATTCCCATTAAAGACAGTCGTCGTCTCGGACTCTTCCGTTTTGGTTATCATGGTATTTCTGTTCAATCGGTTACTTCGCGAGCAGCGGCAACTTTAGGTAAATTACCAGAGAAAGTGATTGTTTGCCACTTAGGTGGTGGGGCAAGTGTGACAGCAGTAAAAAACGGACAAAGCATTGAAACTTCAATTGGTTTTACTCCGCTTGAAGGGTTAGTGATGGCGACGCGAGTCGGGGATATTGATCCCGGTGCGGTTCTTTTTTTAGCCGAGAAGTTAAAAAAGAATCAGCAGAAAATGGGTGACTATTTTAATAACGAGTGCGGACTCCTGGGATTATCCGGTAAAAGTGGTGATATTAGAGAGCTATTAGTCAATGAAGAAAAAGGGGATGCGGATTCAGCTTTGGCCCTTAAAATCTATGTTAATCGCATTAAACAGTATATTGGTCGAATGGCCGCTATGATGGGCGGAGTTGATCTCCTTATTTTAGCAGGAACAGTCGGGGAACGTTCATTTATCATGAGAGGGAGAATTTGTGAAGGTTTGGAATTTTTGGGAATTAAACTTGACTTAGAAATTAATGATCAAACCGAGGGGGTAGAAGCAACGATTAGTCGGGCAGATTCCGCTACAAAAGTTTTAGTAGTTAAAACTGATGAGATGGAAGAAATGGCAAAAATAAGTTTAGATTTATTTAGTGAAAAATAAAAAATAATTAATTAAAATTATGAAAAAATTTAATCGTCACGGTAGTGGCGGAGAACGGAATTTTGGAGATAAGCGCAAGCCTTTTGGCCGCGAAGATTCTTCTCGAAAAAGCTTTGGCGATCGGCCATCTTTTGGCGGCGGGGTTAGACGTGAAATGTATCAGGCAGTTTGCGCAGATTGCGGCCATTCTTGCGAAGTTCCGTTTAAGCCGAGCGGCAGTCGGCCCGTTTTATGCAGTCAGTGCTTTAAGGGCGCCGGCAGCCGGGAGGAAAGCGGTCGTTTTGAGAGACCAAGTTTTAAATCAGCGCCAGTTCTTGAAAACCGAGGAGCAAGTTGCAATCAGGTAGAATCTTTAATGACAGAAATTAATGTGAAACTTGATAAAGTTTTGGAACTACTAGCCGCTTCTCAAGTTAAGACTAGCCCTTCTAAAGAAATGAAAGTTAAAGAACCTAAAAAAGAAGAGCCAAAGACAAAGGCAGCTAAACCAACAAAGAAGAAGCCGGCGCCTAAGGCCAAGAAGAAATAAAGACAATTACTCTTATAGAAACCGTCGTTTTAAATGGCGGTTTTTGTTATTAGAAATAATTGAAGTGGTATGATAAACTAAAAGATATGAATAATGCTTATCATTTAATCAGTAGTGAGGTTTTGACTCGATTAGAATCATCAGAACAGGGTTTAACCAATGACCTTGTTCGTGAGCGCTTAATTAAGAATGGTCCAAATATTTTAAGCCGAGAAAAGCCTTATAGCCGCCTGCGGGTTTTTATCGGTCAATTTAAGAGTCCGTTAATTTATATTTTAATCGCGGCCGCTGGCTTGTCTTTTTTGGCTGGTGAAAAGACTGATGCTCAGGTGATTGCTGTGGCTATTTTTATTAATGTTGTCATTGGTTATATTCAAGAAGATAAGGCTAATCAAGCTTTAAGTAAACTAAAGTTAATGGTTGAGCATCGGGCTCTGGTTTTACGGGCAGGCGAAGAAAAAGAAGTTCCGGCCGCCGAACTAGTCCCGGGAGATGTTTTGGTTTTACGGGCGGGTCGTTTTGTCTTGGCGGATGCTCGGATTTTTCGGAGCTTTGAATTAGAAACTAATGAAGCCAGTTTAACCGGAGAATCCGCCGCTATTATAAAAAGTTTTAATCCTGATCCACCGGAGACCCCGTTAGCTGATCGAAAAGGCATGGTTTACGCTGGGACTAGCGTTATTAGTGGGAGCGGTTTAGCGGTTGTTGTGGCGACAGGGATGAAGACGGAAATTGGTAAAATCTCAGAATTAGTTAAGAAGGCAAACAATGAAGCGACCCCTCTCCAGGAGAGATTAGCGGGTATTTCTAAGTTTTTGGGCTTAGCCGCGATTTTTGTTTGTTTAATTGTGATTGCCGCCGGTCTTATTAATGGCTTTAGTTTCTTAGAAATTTTTTCATCAGCAGCCGCGATTGCGGTAGCGGCTATCCCGGAAGGTTTAGCTGTAGCCGTGACGGTGATTTTAGCGCTCGGCATGAAACAGACGGTGAAAAAGAAGGCTCTTACCAGAAATTTATTAGCAGCGGAAACCTTGGGCTCAATTACGGTTATTTGTTCAGATAAAACAGGAACGCTTACCGAAGGAATAATGCAGTTAGAAACGGTTGTTTCGGCCTCTGATGAGTTTAAAATTCCGCATTTATTAGCAGAGTCTTCACCGAGAGAGTTGGTTGATTTTGTGGCGGCCTTTAAAATTGGCTTACTTTGTAATACGGCGGTTTTAGTTAAACGAGGGACGAATTTAGGTTCGGCTCTTGAGGTTTCTTTGAAATCCGCTCTTAACTTAGGTTTTAGCCGCGATAGTTTCTTGGCGGCAGAACCGCGAGTAGCCGAATTACCCTTTTCGAGTGTTAAGAAGTTTATGATTAGTCTCCATCAGGCAGAGACGGGTTATAAGCTGTACGAAAAAGGGGCCGGGGAAATAGTTTTAAATAAATGTTCTTATTTTCAAAAAGAGGGTAAGGTTAAGCCTTTGACGGCCAAAGAAAAACAAGCACTTTTTGTTAAATATGAATCATTAGCCTCTTCCGGTTTTCGAGTAATTGCCCTAGCTTATCGTAATTTAGAAAAATTACCTTTTTCCTTGGAGGAGGAGCGTAAGGACTGGGAGGCAATTGATAGCGATTTAATTTTTGTAGCGCTTGCAGCCTTTAAAGACCCGTTGCGCAAAGAGGCGAAAAAGACAATTTCTTTGTGTCGTCGCGCCGGTATTCGCCCGATTATTATTACTGGTGACCATGCGGGAACGGCCGCGGCAATTGCGACTGAGCTTAAAATCAGCTCTGGCGAAGGCGAGGTAATTAGTGGTCCAGCGCTAGATCAGATGGATGATAAAGCGCTAAGAGCATTAGTTAAAAGAGTGTCGGTTTATGCTCGTGTTAGTCCTGAACATAAGATTAGAATTGTTAAGGCCTTGAAGCATAATGGTGAGGTAGTGGCCATGACGGGAGATGGCTTAAATGATTCACCTGCTTTGAAGGCGGCTGATATTGGCGTTTGTTTGGGTTCCGGCACAGAAGTAGCCAAAGAAACGGCGGACCTTGTTTTGCTTGATGATAATTTTAGCGTTATTGTTGGCGCCGTTCGGCAGGGAAGAATTATTTTTGACAATATTCGTAAATCCTTAACCTATATTGTTTCTGATTCTTTTTCGGAAATGATTTTAATTTTAGGGTCAATTATTTTTCACACGCCGCTGGCTTTGATGCCAATTCAAGTTTTGTGGATTAATATTGTTAATGACGGTTTACCTAATTTTTCATTAGCCTTTGAACCGGGTGACGAGGGCGTGATGGATAGGCGGCCAATTAAAAGAAGCGAGCCGATTTTTAATGGGGAAATGAAAAAAATAATTTTAGGCGTCGGTTTAATTCGGGATTTGCTATTATTTGGATTGTTTTATTTTTTTACCACTCGTCTCAATCAGTTAGGCTGGAGCGCTGATTATCTACGGACATTATTTTTTGCCATTTTAATCTTTAAATCCCTTTTCAGCATTTTTAGTATTCGTAGCTTCTATTTACCGATTTATAAGATTAAGCACGCTCACAATCCCTATCTTTTTTTCGCCTTTGGTTTGGGGGTTATTTTAATGATGGCGGCTGTTTATCTACCATTTCTGAATCGAATTTTAAAAACGGTGCCACTAGCAGCCAACTCTTGGATAATAGTTGGTGCGATTGCAATTATTAACATCTTAATGATCGAAATCGTTAAATATCGCTATTTATGCCGCGATCAGAAAAGATAATTAAATATTTAAAAGGGGCGATTTATTTGGCTTTAGCTGGTTTATTATTTTTAATTTTTTCGCAGACCATTGAACTTACCGCTTCTGATTTGGGACGCCATTTGGCAAATGGTCGAACCGTTTTTATAGATCATCAGGTTTTATTTAAAAATCTTTACTCCTATACTGAACCAGAGCAGCCATTTATCAATCATCATTGGCTTAGCGGAGTTATTTATCAAGGAGTCTATTTGCTTGGCGGCTTTAAAGCGTTGTCTTTTTTTAATTTACTTTTAATCGCGGTCATTTTCTTTTTAGTTTTTCATTTAGCTGTTCGAAAGTCTAATTTTTATTTAGCTGCGGCCTTGGCAATCCCGGCGATTTTTTTACTAGGGGAACGGGTGGAGGTGCGCCCGGAAATATTTAGCTATTTATTTATTGTTTTAATTTGGTGGCAACTAGAAAGAGCGGAGAGGCCTAAAGAAGGGAAGATTAAATGGTGGTTAATTCCTTTATTTTTTCTTTGGGCTAATATTCATATTTATTTTTTTATTGGTTTGTCTCTGATTGGCTTTAAGGCGGCCGCGGATTTTTTAACCGTCAGTTGGTCGCTCCGAGGTGATTTTAGGACACGCCTTGAAACCGCTTGGCAAGCTTCCCGTCTTTGGTTTTTAAATTTAGGTTTAGCGATTTTCGCTTCTCTTTTGACGCCTAATTTTATTAAGGGCCTGCTTTATCCCTTTAATATTTTTCGTAATTACGGTTATCAAATTGCAGAAAATAAATCAATTTTTTATTTAGAAAATTTAGTGCTTAATGATAATTTTGGTTTATTTAAAGTTTGGCTACTGTTACTTGTTATTAGTTTTGGCGGTCATTGGATTTTTGTTTCTCGCCGGCGTCTATTTGATTTGTTTATTGTTTTATTTTTTTCAGCCTTAGCTTTGTTTGCTTCTCGCAACCTTGCCCTTTTTGCTCTATTTGCTTTTGTGATAACCGCCGCGAGCTTAAAACCATTTTTAGATTTTTGGCGGGATAGGTTGTTTTGCCGAGTATCGCCGTTAGCTGTTCGTCAGGTTTTTTTGGTGGTCATTTTAATTTTAATCTCAGGAAGTTTTTTATTTTTATTTTCCCAAAAATTAACAACCTCCTCACTCCCCTCGCTCAGGCCA
>CAYPWC010000015.1:0-3273 GCA_964414335.1 uncultured Gammaproteobacteria bacterium
TATCTTATATCAAAGAAAAAACGAGCCCTTAGACTCGTCTTTGTCAAATGGGGTGCCTAAAGGGAATCGAACCCTTAATAACAGGACCACAACCTGCTGTGTTACCACTACACCATAGGCACCATTAAACTGTTTCTAGGAAACGTACGCCCGGGGGGAGTCGAACCCTCGTCTAGAGCTTAGAAGGCTCCCGTTCTATCCGCTGAACTACGGGCGCAAGATTTAAATTTATTTTGCTTAATTCTTGTCTTATATTAATAGAAATGCGACCTCTTGTCAAACTATTACTATTTGTTCCTCTGCCTAAGGGCTTCATATAGTATAATGGCCGCCGAAACAGAGACGTTTAAAGAATCTATTCCTTTAGTCATTGGTATTTTTACTAATTTATCAGCCTTTTTTAACCAAAAATCACTTAAGCCATCCGCTTCTGACCCAAGAATAATCGCCGCTGGCTTAGATAAACTTTCTTTTGTATAGACAGTCTTACTACTGGTAACGGCCGCATAGCTAGTAATTCCTTTTTCTTTAAGCCAGTTAGCAGTCTCTAAAGTTGAAGCGGTGACAATAGGGACAACAAAAACAAAACCCTCGCTGGCTCGAATAACATTGGGGTTATAGATATCGGTTTGATTGTCATTAATAATAATTCCATCAACACCGGCCGCATAGGCGGTTCTAATAATCGCCCCTAAGTTTCCCGGCTTTTCAACCGCCTCTAAAACAACTACTAATGGGTTTTTACTTAATTTAATTTGACTAATATTTTTATCAGCCAATTTAACAACCGCCAAATAGCCATCAGGATTCTCTTTATAGCAAAGCTTATTAAAAGCTATTTCTGAAAGCTCGACAATCTTTTCTTTAGAAACGCCAAAAAACCCTTGAACCTCTTTTTTTACTAATGTCGGACAATATAACAATTCAATAATTTCTAATTTAGCTTCGCTGGCGAGAGCAATCTCCCGAGAACCATCAATCATGGTCATTTTCTGAAGGCGACGCTCACTGGCTTTTTTGAGGCGAGCCAGGTCTTTTATTTTCTGATTGCTCGCACTATTAATAACTAACATGATTTTTATATTTAGTTGCTTAATCTATAAAATAAGTATAAAACAAATTAAGACAAAGTCCTAGTCACCTATTAGCCCAATTCTAAAGAGCCTTATTTTCTGGTATAATAAGATTATCTTAATATTATTTTTATGCCCATTCCTCAATTACGACCCCACAAAAAAAGTTCCTGGAAAGATGGCGACGGCCGACCACGAACGAGTGCTCCTCCTTCCAAAAAAAGGAGAAAATTCGACAAAAAACAACTTTGGCGCTTCTTTTTTATGGCGGCCGGTATTTTTGTTTTAATTATTTTAATTGCCTTTATCTGGTTGTCACGTGACCTGCCAAAGCCTAATCAACTAATGAATCGCGAAGTGGCCCAAAGCACAAAGATATATGATCGCACCGGCGAAAATATTATTTATGAAATTAGTGGTGAAGAAAGAAGAACCTTGGTTCCTCTAAATGAAATTCCTGAGTTTGTAAAACAAGCCACGATTGCAATTGAAGATAAAAACTTTTATAAACATGGCGGCTTTAGTGTTTGGGCAATGGCTAGAACGATGGTAACCAATGTTATTTATCGTCGAAGCGCTGGTGGCTCAACGCTAACTCAACAATTTATTAAAAATGCCGTTTTATCAAACGAGAAAACTATTACCAGAAAACTTAAAGAGTTAATTTTAGCCTATCGTCTTGAAAAAAAATTCTCCAAAGATGAAATTCTTCAAATGTATCTTAACGAAATTCCTTATGGTTCTAATGCCTATGGTGTTGAGGCGGCTAGTCAAAAATATTTTGGTAAAAGCGTGCGCGATTTAAGTTTAGCGGAAGCAGCAACTCTTGCCGCCTTACCCCAATCGCCCAGTCGTTACTCTCCTTATGGTCCCAATAAAGATCTTCTTCTGGGTCGCAAAGACTATGTGCTAACGGTTTTAGAAGAACAAGGCTATATTTCAAGATCAGAGCGTGATGAAGCTAAGACTCAAGAAATTGTTTTTAAAGGTCGCGACAACAATCTCGTCGCTCCTCACTTCGTCATGTATATCAAAGACATTCTCTCTGAAAAATATGGCGAAAAAATGATTGAACAAGAAGGTCTAAAAATATATACCACGCTTGATCTTTATAAACAAAAAATTGCTGAAGAAGTAATCACCGAAAGAACCAAAGACTATCCTAAAAAATATAATGCTAATAACGCATCTTTAGTTGCCCTTGATCCAAAGACGGGGCAAGTATTGGCCATGGTTGGCTCCCGTGATTATTTTGATGATACTATTGATGGTCAAGTTAATGTTTCCACTCGTCCCCGACAACCCGGATCCTCAATGAAGCCAATTGTCTATGCCGCTTTATTTGAAAAGGGTTATACTCCAGACACAATTTTATATGATGTTGTTACTAATTTTTCAACCAATTCAAGTGACCCCTATACACCCCGCAACTATGATGGCGCTGAACATGGTCCGGTAACTATTAGAAAGGCCTTAGCGGGATCTTTAAATATTCCCGCGGTTAAAGCAATTTATCTTGCCGATATTAATAGTGTTATCGACTTAGCGGAAAATATGGGTTATTCCACGCTCTACCCTCGAAGTCGTTTTGGTTTATCGCTGGTTTTAGGGGGCGGCGAAGTTAAACTACTTGAACATGTTAATGCTTATAGTTCTTTTGCTCGTGATGGAAAAATGAGCCCCCTGGTCACTATTTTAAAGATTGAAGATAAAAACGGCCGAGTTATTGAAGAGTATAAAGAAAGCGAGAAGAAAGTTCTTGATTCTCAAGTCGCCCGAATGATTAATAGTGTTTTAAGTGATAACGGCGCTCGCTCGTTTATCTTCGGTGAAAAAAACTATCTTACTCTTGGGCGTCGTCCAGTCGCCGCTAAAACTGGAACCACCAATGACTACCACGATGCTTGGACAATTGGCTACACCCCTTCAATCGTAACTGGTGTTTGGGTGGGTAACAGTGACAATGCTGCAATGAAAGGAGCGGCTGACGGAAGCGTACTCGCTGCCCCGATTTGGAATGAATTTATGACTAAAGTTTTAGGAGATACACCAATAGAAAACTTCAAAGCCCCTGATAATTATAAAACCGGCAAAGCAATTCTAGACGGCCAAGTTCCCAGTCAAACAGTTAAAATTGATTCTACAACCGGACAACTGGCAACCGCGCTCGCCGATTTGGGTTTCATAACCATCCGGCAAC
>CAYPWC010000015.1:3283-9072 GCA_964414335.1 uncultured Gammaproteobacteria bacterium
TTCCCTCGCACCATAGTATTTTATTTTATGTTGATAAATCAGACCCTAAGGGACCGGCCCCTAAAAACCCCGAGAACGATCCTCAATTTTCTCTCTGGGAAGAACCAATAAAAAAATGGGTGGAAAAAAATGCTAGCTCAACCTTAATCCTCCCTGATGACTACAATCAACCAGAAAACCTACCAACAGTAAAAATTATTTCTCCCCTTAAAAATCAAACCATCACTAAAAATATTATTGATATTGAGCTTGAAACAAGCGCTCCTCAGGGAATTGGTCTAGTTAACTACTATCTTAACAACAATCTTCTAGAAACTCGCTATGGCGATCCTAGCCCCTTTAGTACTAATCTGGGGTTCCTTCCTAACGGCTATCAAACTCTAAAAGTTGGAGTTTGTGATGATGCTCAAAATTGTAGCGAAGATAGTGTTAATTTTAATCTCTTAATAAAAAACAATCCTATTAGTGCCACTAAAAACTCCCTAACACTCCTCGCGCCCACCTCTGGACTAGCCCTAAACACCATTGATTTTCCTCTTGCTTTTCAATTTCAAATTAGCAATCCAACCAGAGCCGCAAAGTTAAGGCTGGTCGCTAAAGGAGCTGATGGTAGTTCTCAGGTAATAAAAACTATTCTCAAGCCTGCTCAGGAAATTATTACTTTTACTTGGGACGTCGCCCTGGCCTCAGGAAATTATCGCGTCTTTGGAGAGTTGTTTGACTGGAACGGAGAAACAATTAACAGTAGTGAGATTAATTTAATCATTAATTAAAATAATTAAATAAAAAAACCACCGAAAGATTGTTTGGTGGTTTTTTATTATCAAAAATATTTTATAACTACTGTCTAATCGGCATGACAATATATAAATAACTGTTGTCTTTTTCTGGTCGCAGAACGCAAGGAGTCGTATTATTTAAAACACCCAAACGAACCTGACCACCTTCAATATTATTTAAACCATCAAGTAAATACCGGTAATTAATAGTTACCTCATTATCCTCGCCCGTCACCGCCGCCTCTAATTCAATCTGACTTTCTCCGCTCGTACCCGAAAAAGAGGACACTAAAACTTTATTTTTAGAAAACAAAAGAGTAATATCATTAATTCCTGTTTTAGAGAATAGGGCCGCCGCCTTTACCGCTCTCACTAGTTCCGCTCTTTCTACTAAAACGTCCGTATGGCTTTTAGTAGGAATAATCTGTTTATAGTCAGGATAATGTCCATTAATTAACCGGGAAATAAGTTCAACTGAGTCAACTGTAAATAAAATTTGATTTTCAGATAAATAAAATTTTAATTCTTGATCATCCCCTAATTCACTTCCTTCTAAATTATTCAGAACTCTTAATAATTCTTGAATTGTTTTTGCAGGAATAATAATTTTTTGTTCACCAGAAATATCACTAGCTTTTACTTCAAGCTGCCGCTCTGCTAATCGATAACTATCAGTCGCAGCCAAGCTTAGCTTTTCTTTTTCAAAAGAAAATAAAACTCCTGTTAATTCTATTCTATTTTCACTATTTGAAACCGCAAACACCACACTGTTTAAAGCCTTTCTTAGTTCGCCACTTTTACAGCTATAAAATCCTGTTCGAGGGACGCTAGGAATTAAAGGAAAATCTTTAGCCGACTCTCCTTTTATTTTTGTTTTGTAATTTCCACATTCAACTTTTAGTTCATCGTCCTTAACTTCAACTTTAACCTTCTCTCCTCCACTTAATAAATTAACATATTCTCCAATTAATTTAGCATCGACTGTAAATTCTCCATCAGCCTCAATCTTTCCTCGAAGTTGATGAGTAATTCCTATTTCTAAGTTTGTACTAACAAACTCAATATTACCATCAACCGATTTAATAAGAATATTATTTAGGATGGGTAAATTAATGTTTTTTGAAGTAATGTGTCCAACTATATTCAGAGCTCTCTTTAAATTTTCCTGTAGACTGATGAAACGCATATATTTAAATGTTTATTATATATTAATTTATATATAAATAAATAATAACAATAATAAGGGCGGGGATAACTTGGCGGAATGGTAGTTTTTGTTATTTTTTCTGGTAAATTTTCAAATTTATTTGTTGATATCCTGACTAACAAAGGGGGTAAAAATTTTCGTACTTTGTGAACAAGTGGAAAACAATCGAGCTTATACACATTTTAAGAAAACTTATACCGGGGAAAAGAACAAGAAAGTCACAAGATACTCACCGTTATTTTTAATAACCTGTTAATAACCATGACTGAAAAGTTGACGGATTGATTCAATTTCTTGTTTTATCTTCTCATTTCCCTTTTCTTTTACCTCCTGATAAATCTTATTATATGCATGCATGGCGGTTGTGTGATCGCGACCACCTAGCTCGTTGCCAATTGTGGGATAAGAAGTGTTTAGCTCTTCGCGGATTAAATAAATTGCTATTTGGCGTGGCCAGACTAACTCTTTTTTACGACTACTACTGATTAATTCTTTATATGTAATATTATAGAATTTAGCGACCGCTTCAATGATTTCTTTAGGGGTTAAGGATTTTGTTTGAATATTAGAAATATAATCACCTAAAACATCCTTAGTTGTTTTTAAAGAAGGGGTTAATCCTTTAAATTGATGATAGGCGATAACTTTAATTAAAGCGCCTTCTAATTCACGAATATTGTTTTGTACATGTTCAGCAATATAAAGGAGAATTTCTCGATCAAGAGAGCAGCCTTTTTCTAGGGCTTTTTTTTCTAAAATAGCAATTTTAGTTTCAACGTCTGGTTTCCCGACGTCAGCCACCATGCCCGCTTCAAAGCGAGAGACTAAGCGTTTTTCGATGGCGGGAATAGATTTAGGAGCGCGATCAGAGGTTAAGACAATTTGTTTGTCATTTTGAAGTAGTTCGTTGAAGGTGTGAAAAAATTCCTCTTGCGTGCCGTCTTTTCCTCCCATGAATTGAACATCGTCAACTAAAAGAAGGTCAACATTGCGATATAGATTTTTAAATTCTTTTGCTTTTCCGGTTGTAACCGCTTGGATATAATTATTTGTAAATTTTTCACTGGTGGTATAAAGAATTTTGTCAGTTTTTTTAGCAACCTCGTTTCCAATGGCTTGTAGTAGGTGGGTTTTTCCTAAACCAACGCCACCATAAATAAAGAGGGGGTTATAGGCTTTCCCTAAATTGTTAACAACTGCTAAGCAGGCCGCATGAGCAAGTTCATTTCCCTTGCCAACGATAAAGCTTTCAAAAACATAGCGCGGATTTAATCCGTGACGAGTAGCGTTTACATTATTTGTCGCCAGAGAACTGGTTTGAGCGGGAGAACAAGGAAGAGGTGTGGGCGTGGAGGCCGTTTTATTTTCGGAAACCGTTGCCGCTTTTTCGTTTTCTGGATTATTAATTTGAAAAGGAGGGTTATTCCCTTTTTTTAGTTCAATCTTATAAATAATTTCTTCGATCTTTTGTTTGGTAACATTTTCCAGGGCGCTTAAAGTGTTTTTATGATATTTTTCTTCTAGCCATTTTTTTACAAACGCATTAGGAACACAAACAACAACCTTGCCGTTTTCAAAGGAAGAAATAAAAGTGTCTTTAAACCAGGTAATGAAATTTGCTCGGGATAAGCTCACTTCGATTTCCCCTAAGACGGCTTGCCAGACTTGCTCATTGGTCATAATAATGGAAATTATTATTTCGGAAAAACTATTAATAATTAGAGTTTTTATGTCGCTTTTATTATATTAGATAAAGCCACTAATAACAAGCCGGAGCCTTGTTAAAAATATGTTAATAAAAGGGGGATAATTCAATTATTGACTATTAGGCGATGATTGACTTTAGCAAACAAAGATGTTATCTTATAAAAACAAGAACAATTAATAAAAGTTTTATTTTATGCCGAAGAGAACCTATCAACCGAATAAACGTCGGGCCAGTAAAAAACACGGATTTCTAAAAAGAATGCAAACCGAGGACGGCCGGGTGGTCTTAAAGAGACGTCGCGATAAAGGTCGCAAAAAGCTCACAAAATAGCAATATAAGTGACTTAGCATGTTAGAAAGAAAAAACAGAATACGACTTAATAAAGAGTTTGACCGCGCCTTTAAGGCCGGCCAATCTTTTTATGGTAAAGTTTTTGGCTTTAAAGTGGCAGACAATGGTCTTGATATTAGTCGTTTCGGCCTTATGGTTGGCCTTAAAGTTAGTAAAAAGGCGGTTGTTAGAAATAGACTGAAAAGACAAATTAGGGCTATTATTAGCAAAGAATTACCAAAAATAAAAGAAGGAAAAGATGTTGTTATTATTGTTTTTAATTTAATATTAGATAAAAATTTTGAAGAAATTGAAACGGGGATAAAAATGGCATTTAAAAAGCTAAATTTATATAAATAGTTTAATGTTAGCTAAAATATTAAAAAAAATTTGGTATTTCCCTAGTCTGCTGGTAGTTGGCTTTATTAAGATATATCAAAAAACGATTTCCTTTGATCATGGTTTTCTAAAAATATACTATCCTCATGGTTTTTGTCGCTTTTACCCCACCTGTTCAGAGTATGGGGTGCAAGCGATTACTAAATATGGTATTTTAAAAGGAGGAGCTTTGACTATTTGGCGAGTTTTGCGCTGTAATCCTTGGAACAAAGGGGGAAACGATCCGGTAAAATAATTAATTGACCGTTTAATATAAATAATACGAAAATATGGGAAACATTTTTACAACTATTTTTTATCAACCAATTTTAAATCTCTTAGTTTTCTTGTATAACACCGTTTCCTTCCAAGACTTAGGGGTGGCGATTATTCTTTTAACAATTATTATTAAGTTGGCTTTATGGCCACTGGGTAAACAATCGATTAAGTCCCAGAAAGCGCTTCAAGACTTACAGCCCAAAATTGAAGAGTTGAAAAAGAAATACGCCAACGACAAGGTTGGTCTTAGTCAGGCAACCATGGCGATGTATAAAGAAAACAAGATTAACCCCTTTTCTTCTTGTCTGCCGCTTTTAATTCAACTTCCCTTTTTGTTTGCGGTTTATCAAGTGTTTCGCGATGGTTTAAACAATAAACTGGACTTAGTTTATTCTTTTATTAGCCGACCAGAAGTAATAAACGGCTTTTCTTTTGGCTTTATTGATTTAAATAAACCGAGCGTTTATTTGGCGGTTTTGGCGGGTTTAGCTCAATTTTGGCAAGCAAAGATGATGATGGCCAAAAAACCAGAAATAAAGTCTGAAGGATCAAAGGATGAAAACATGGCTGCCATTATGAGTAAACAAATGCTTTATTTCATGCCCGCCATTACGATTTTTATCGGCGTTTCTTTGCCCGGAGGACTAACCTTATATTGGTTTGTTATTACTCTATTAACTGCCCTGCAACAAGTGCTTATCTTTAAAAAGAAAGATTCTAAGAAAGAAGAACCTAAGACGATTGAGGGCGAGTTGGTTAAATAATAATTAAACTAAAAACTAAAATAAAAAACGCCCGATTTTGGGCGTTTTTGTTAAGGTTAATATTATTCAGTTGTGGTGGCTGTTTCAGTTTTGGTGCTGCTGGCAACTTCGGGGGTCGTAGTCGCTCTACCAATTAAACAAACTTCTTGCCAAGGAACATAATGAGAACTAAATCGCCTTTCTTGAACTGGGGTGGTGGTAGCGTTTTCTGGATAAATAACTTTGTAATCAAAATAAGTGTCAGCGCCATTATGAGCTTTTTCAGTACATTTCTTTTGACCCGGTAGAAGCTCGTCGGTCTCAATATATTTAGTGGGGGCTGGTTTTACAATATTATAAACAAC
>CAYPWC010000016.1:0-5532 GCA_964414335.1 uncultured Gammaproteobacteria bacterium
GGCCGGAATTCCCACTAACGACTCTGGGTTGGTCTGAGTCAAATTCTTATGCTCCACAACTTTTTGAACTGTTTCCCAGAAGTTGTCCGCGGTGATAACTAAACCATATTCTTTAGTTAAATCAATCGGCCCGGTAATGGCAAGCAAGCGCTCAACTACGGTTGGGGTTACGCTAATTACGCCATCAACTGTCGGCCCGTCGCTTTTCTCATAAAACCACATTAAATTCTTAGCCGTTGTTGGCCAATCAGGCCACCAATTAGCATCCCAGAAATGCCATAATGGATTAACCAACCACAATGGTTTGGGGGCTACCACGCGCACGTTCATCCCGCCTTCTGTGTCATAGGAGCCGCCGCCAGGAACTTCTAAGTTTCTAATCTTACCATCACGAATATCAACCAGCGCATAACTACCTAAGAAACCGCCACTCGCTCGAAGTTCAGCATTATTCTGAAAAACCAGTAAGTAGCGCTTATCTTGAGTCGCCCCTAAGAAATCTTTAAATTTATTACTTACCGAAATAAAAGTATTTAAACTTTCAGTAATCATTCCCACCTGTTTAGTCAGGGCGACAAATTGAGTCTGATACTCTGGCGGCAAATTAGCCACTTTCACTTTCTCTAATTCTTTTTCTAGAGTTCGAGCGTCTTTTACGGCCTGAGTGCCATAGAAACTAAAATTCTCCAGAGCCAAAGAAAAGCTGGCCGCCTGATGATTAAACAAGCTGTCGGTCGCTAACACTAAATTCCTTCCCAAAGAAGCGCTGGCGGCGCCCACGCGAAGAAATTTTTTACCTTCAGCCGCTAACTTAAATTTAGGATCGCTTGATAGAGCGGCTAAAGACAAAATTGAATCATTAATCTGACTTAGTTCTTCCTGGGCGGCTAAAAAATCACTCCCTGCCCTTAAAAACCCTGAATCAGCGGCCGCTAAATCAAACTGGGAAATTGCCTCTGTGGCTGCTAATAAATTAGTAAGCGCCGAATGTGAGCGACTAAGAATGTTTTTTTCCAGACGCTCTAAATTGAATAATTCAAAATAGGATAAAACCTTAAGGGGAACAATAATTAAAATAAGGACAATCACAAAAGACAGAATCGAACGGTACCAAATTACTTTTTCTTCGGCCGCTTGTCTGCCAGAATAATTTCCAAAAGACCAAAAAGTTCCCTTCTTTAAACGAGTTGCCTTTCTAAATGCTTTAGCCTGGTTTTCAAAAATTTGATCCCAAAGTCGCCGGCGACGATGTAAGCGAAAAGTTGGTAGCGACCATTCAAGCTGACGCCAGGAGTTAAAAATCTTTTTAAAAAATCGTGCCCCTCGCCGTTTTCGAGGACGATTAAAATTCAACAAATTAGGATTTAGCAGTTTTGCGCTTTCGTTAAAAATTTCCTGACCAGCAGTAAAAATAGCTGCTGGAATATCTCGAGCGGACTCTGATTTTTCAGAATTAGAAGCCGCTTTTTTCCCGGTTTTCGCCCGCAAATCAATAACAAAAGATGAGGCTTCGGTCTCCCGAAAACCATTAGCCGTATTAAGTTGGATATTTTTCTTAGGCATTATTATTAATTATTCTTGGGTTTTAAAACCGCTTGATAAACTGAAAGAGTTTCCTTGGCGCACTGCCACCAGCTATATTTTTTTACTTGCTCCAAGCCGCGACTGACCAAGTCTTTTCTCAAATCAGCCTGATCAAGAATCAAGGATATTTTTTCAATCATATCGTTCTCATTCTCCGGATCAAAGTAAAGGGCTGCTTCCCCTAAAACTTCAGGGAGAGACGTCCTGTTAGAGCTTAAAACCGGACAAGCTCTAGCCATCGCTTCCAGTGGAGGAAGGCCAAAACCCTCATAGAGTGAGGGGAAAATATAGGCACCGGCTTGAGAATATAAAATCTCCAACTGAGCGTCGGGAACATAACCCGGAAAAACTACCGGACTATTAATATTTTCTTTCTGCCATAAATTTAAAGACCGAGCATAATCGCGAACCCGACTATAGAAATAATCATCTTTCCCGACAAGCACTAATCTTAACTCCGGGCGCTTAGAAAGCAATTTAGCGAATGCTCTTAAAAGTGCCTCTAAATTCTTATGGGGGTAAGCATTGCCAACGTAAAGCAAAAATTTTTGACTAATATGATATTGCTCTAAAGTTTCCTCGCTATCAAGTTTAGCTACAAATAAAGAATCACGCCCCTTAGCCAAATTAGCCACCCCTTCATAAGTCACAACAATTTTTTCCGGCGCCACCTTAAATTTATTTATCAGATCGTCTTTAGTGAACTGGGAAACGGTAATTATTTTTTTAGCCCGCTTAATCGCGCTAAAAATTACTAGACGATAGGCAAGGTTCTTGAGGCGATAAATTACTGGGCTTAACGTGGTTGCTCGTAAAGTCGGAAAATGGGTCAAAATCAAATCATGAATCGTTACCACTAGTTTCCCCGGGCTAAAGAGCGGGACATTAAAATGCGGAAAATGAATTAAATCTAAATGTTCCCGCCAGAGATAGAACGGCATTAAAATTTGTTCCTGCCAAGAATACCAACGAATATCCAATAAAACTTTTTTCACATTAGGAAATTCACACTCAAATTCATCAAAATTTTCTGGACTAAGAAAAACGACAAAATCAAAATTCGCCTGAGTTTTAAGGGGCGAATCAGCACTAGTAATCTTAATAATATTGTCGACCACTTCTTGAGTATAGCGTCCTAAACCTTTACCAATAGGGCCATAGAAGCGGGCATCGATACCAATACGCATGTTTTTAAACAATCGGTAAATTAGGAGGTGGCGCCTCTGTCTCTCCGGAATTTAAATCCCTCAATTCATCCTGAGCGGTCGCCACATTTTTCAAACCGCTAAAAATATCCGCCGGTAAAGAAGCTTCTTCTTGGGCAATCGGAAGTGAAGATGGCGCGTCCGCTTTTCTACCCGGTGCTTTTTGAATTAATGGCGACTTCACGTTTGCTTCAACTGGGAAATGCCATAAAGTAGCAAGCTCTTCAATATTTAAAAGATAGGGTAAGCGACCGGCATCAGAGCGAGCCACGTAATTAGCAAATATTTTTCTCTTCTTGCTTTTTAGTCTTGGCTCTCGATTAAAATAAACCGCCTTAGTCATTGTTACTTTAAGATCAGGCTTAAAGCTATTTAAATCTAAAGCCCCAAACTGTTTGATATAGCCAACGAAACCATTAAAGACTTTTGCTTTATTCATCACTTCTTTTTTGGCGACATATAGAACTCGGATTTTTGTCATGAAACCAAGCTTAGTGGATTTCAAATGAATTCCCTCCACTTGACGAGTCTCCCGCGGAGTTAAGTCCATCATGGTCCGCTTTTCATCCTTTTTCTTGCCAGAATCAATATCACCCCAAATTGGCCAAATTGATTCTGAAGCTTCTCCTAAAGCACTAAGGCCCTGCATGACTAAGTCGGGTTTAGGCTTTTTCTTGCGCCCCAAAATTTTATCCAATTCCTTTTGGGAGTCTTTTACCCAATCAAAACCGGTAGGAATAACAATCATTTGAAACCAAAATTGCTCTCCTTGACGGAGCGAACCACATAAATCCATTAACGTCGCCATGGGATCTTTAAACTGAGTTTCCGTCGGCCCCACTTTATATTCAAACTCAGGATAAGTCTTAATCGGCAAATGCCAGGGCCCCTGAAGAATAAACTCTGAACCAAAAACATCCCATTCAGCATCTGGGTATTTCTGCGGCACGGTCTGCGTATAGTCATCAACTTCCGAAATTTCCGCATCCGGATATTGGGAATAGACGGATGATTCAACTAAATTCCTAAGTTCTGCCGGCGTCCTTACCAAAAACTGCGTATAACCTTCGAGACTGACAATCTCATAACTAAAGGATTTCTGATACAAACCCTCAAACCACTTTTCATAGAAATTCTGAGAGCCGTGCGCCCCACCTAAATAGGTAAACATGTTTTCAACTGCTTTGGGGGTTTGCTCATTGCCCTTGGGGATATCAATCGCCAACAAGATGTTCTTATGACTTTTGCTCCACTCCCCTCGAATATAATTCAACCACACATCACGAGCGCCAAGCAAAAAGACAATACCCAAAATCACCCAACCAAAGTTAGTGAAAAAGACCCAAGCCATCTGCCCGGCAGGCAAGGTAAAAAACTGTTCCAGGCCGGTCGTGTTAATAACTATCTCCATACATATTTCTTTATCTTAACCTCTATAATTTTAGCATATTTTCCGAAAAAACAAAAAATCCGACCAAGGTTGATCGGATCTTCTGTTATTTATGAGAAATGGCTATAAGTTAAGCTTATTTTGACCACTCTTTTAGGCCATACGTCCCTCGGCTTACTAGCACGTAGCGACTGTCTAAAATTAGTTCATTGTGGACAGTGGCCGCATTAGCATTTTTCTTATCGAATTTCATTTCATTAATCTTCTGGGCGATTTCGGTAAAATGCAAAGGCTTATTTTCATGCTTTAAAATCAAATAAATCTTGTCATTAACGGTTTTCGGTTTAATTTCCTGCCAAGCCGAAATACCCCATTCGCCGTATTTATTCTGTTCCAAATTCTTCACGGCCTGAATGAGAGAATATAGCACTTTATTACTATTGATAATTTCTGCTTTGTCCGGGAAAGTCTTACTCTTGAAAACCGAGAAAATGTCAACCGAACCAGTATTATTAATCTTCTCCTGATATTTATTATAGGTGTCCAGTTGTTTCAGAAGATTAATTAACTCTTCAGTCGTATAAGTTTTCTTCAAAACTTCAACTTTATTTAAAAGATCGTCAGCTAATTCCTTAAAGTGATCGACCTCTCCGCTCTTTAGCTTGAAAGAAGCGTTAAACTTATCATTATCGCCCACTAACTCCAGTTCTTCACCCATTAACTTAGAAATCAAGAAATTAAAATGGTTGCGATAGGCCGCCTTATTCTTTTCATAGTCGTCATCATCATAACTAGCTGATCCGCTTGACTCAAGCGACATCACTGCCAAAATATCAAGAAGAAAATCACGGCGAATTAAACCACCATGTTCAGATAAAAGAGTGGTAACGGTTTGCTTCAAAACCTCAATCGAATTCTCAAGGCTTTCGAGTTTCTTAATCTTCTTAATGCTCGCCGCTTCAATTTGACGAACGCGCTCTCTGGTTAATTTGTGTAGGCTGCCAATTTTTTCCAAAGTCTCACCTTTATCGCCTTTCAAACCAAAACGACGGGAAAGAATATCTTTCTCGCGATCTAATAATTCAGCGAATAGAGAATTGACGATATTAATCGCGTCTAAACGCGCTAATTCCTCTGACTTCTCTTCTTTAATCATTTTTTCTAGTAAATTTTCCATATAAAAAAAGAAACTTGTAAATAGCTTGAATAATTACCCTTAATCTATCATATTATTTTACATTAGTCAATACCCTGGTAGCCCGCCAAGCGCGGAAATACTCTTTTACAAGAAATTGCTCTAAAATAAGCGAAAAAATAAATGAAAATAGAATTTGAAAAATTAGTCTAAGTCGG
>CAYPWC010000016.1:5544-9007 GCA_964414335.1 uncultured Gammaproteobacteria bacterium
AAATTTTGCTTTGACCAATGTTTGACGGAAATAATAATTTGATTATGGGTTGACCAAGCTCTTACTTGACGACTCTTCTTTTGGCGGTCAACAATCTTGTTAATCATTCCCTTGCCAGAAGAAGCGGCTGTCCGATCATGATACATAATTGCGGTGGGAACTAGTTTCGCTTTTTCTTGAGCGAGAAAAAGACGATAGGCCAAATCACAATCTTCCTTATACATAAAAAAACGTTCATCAAAGTATTCCCCGTCTTCCTTAATCTTCTCTAGAGAGCTAAGCCTAAACAATCCGGCCGCTCCTGATGGACCAATAATTTCCGCTTTATCAAACCGCTTGTCATCTTCAACCCCTTGACCTAAATCAAAAAAACGCAGTCCCGGCTTTACCACTAAACCACAAGAATCGATTATCCTTGTCTTAGTGTTAGTCAGAAAATCCCAACGCCTAATTTTTGGCCCCACGGCTGAGAGAGAATTATCTTGATCTAAGGCGGTAACCAATTCTTTAAGGGTATCTTTTTCTAAAATCGTATCTGGATTAACTACCAAGAAATACTGCGCTTCTCTTTTTATCGCCTGACGAATGAGGAGATTATAGGCACGACTAAAGCCAAGATTACTATCAGCGCTTAAATATTCTAAAAAATTTCCGTTACTAGCGCTAAAATGCTCCAAAGCTAAACGATTAGCCGCCTGATTTAAGTCACTATTATCAAAAGCTAACACTTGATAGTCTTGAGGGGAAAGAAAATAAAGAGCTTCTTTAAGGCTCGGCAAAAAATCCGCCAAATATTTGGCGCTCGCGTCATTATAAGTTAGAAAGCCGACGACTAATTTCATATAAGTATTGACAAATATGGGCCTGGGGTTTATAAAAAGAATAGTTCTTAGAAAATAAACTAAATATATATACAATGGAAAAAAATGGTTGTAATCAAAATAGCTGCAATTTCGAAAGGATGACCGAATTAATTAGAGAGACCATTGGTAAATGCCTCGATGAAACAGAGGCAATCGCCGCTATCAATCAAAAAATAGACGGCGCCAAATTCTGCGGTTGCCACTATTTACCCTCTGGCTCTCTAACCTTTGATATTAAAATTGAAGGCTACGGTAAAACCAGAAGGATATCGGTCAGCCGTCGTTTCCATTAAATAAAGGGTCTCAATATAACGAGGCCTTTTTTATTTCCCCATTAAATAACCATCTTATCGGCCATTTTTTCTTTGGCAAAATTCTGCGCCCGCAATAAACTATCAAAAGTGCCGGCATCAAGCCATTCACCTTTTACCTCGGCTACTGATAATTCTCCTTTAGCTAGAAACCAATTGTTAACATCAGTAATTTCCAGTTCTCCTCGTTCACTTGCCTTCATTTGTTTAGCGACCTCCACCACTCTTTTGTCGTAGACATAGAGTCCGGTCACAGCAAAATCACTGAGATACTCTTGGGGTTTCTCCACAATCTTTTCGGCTTTACCACTACTATCGAATTTAACCACGCCAAATCTTTCCGGATCAGAAACGCGTTTAGCAAAAATCTTAGCCCCACCCTTGAAGTTTTTTATTTCTTCAGAAAAATCATCTTCAAAGATATTATCACCCAAAATCATCACCACATCCTCATTGTCAATAAAATTCTCACCAATAATAAAAGCCTGCGCTAAGCCTTCTGGATTGTCCTGGATTTCATAAGTAAATTTCACACCGAATTTCTTGCCTGAACCTAAAAGATTTAAGTAATCGCCCGCTCTTTCCGGAGCGACAATAATTAAAATCTCCTTAATACCCGCCTTAATAAGCGTGTTAAGAGGGTAATAGATCATCGGCCGATGATAAATAGGAAGAAGTTGTTTGCTAGTAATTTTAGTAAGCGGTCTCAGCCGGGTTCCCGAACCGCCGGAAAGAATAATGCCACGCATATTAATTATTTAGATATTCTCTAAGCGCCTCTTGAAAAGGACGCATTTTTTTTACTTTAGTATTTTTTAAAACCGAAAATTTAGCTCGGCGCGCCGGACGCAAAAGATTCTCACTTCTTACCGGTCGCAAGCTAACGGTCATTTTTTTAAACTTGAACAAAGTCTGAGCGCCTTCTAGCCAGGTGCTTGGCCCCTCATTTACTAAATGATAAATACCAAAGGGGACTTCAAGCTCAAACAAGCGCTTGGTCGCCTCTGCTAAATCAAGTGTATAGGTGAAACAACTAAGTTCTTCACTAACCACCGTCAACTCTTTCTTAGTTTGGGCCAAATCAAGCATAATGTCAAAAAAACTCGGCTTAGCTGAAGGGCTTAAGCCGCGCGGACCAAATAGCTTCGAAGTTCTGATTAAATATCCCGGGAGATCCTGTTCTAAATAGCGACCGAACTCCCTTTCTCCAGCAAACTTACTTTCTCCGTATTTATTAATTGGATTTGGCGTATCAGATTCTATAAATTCTTGTTTATCCTTGGTGCCACTAAAAACATAGTCCGTAGAATAGTGAATAAGGGTGGCTCCGAGCGATCGGGCAATTGCCGCCAGAGCGGTAACTAGGTCACAGTTAAGGCGCCAGGCGAATTCCTGCTCCGCTTTTTCCTCACATTTATCGACAGCATTATAGGCGACCGTATTAATAATAAGACCGGGGGCTAACTCCTTAATCTTTTCTTCAAGTAAAGAAAAATTCAGGACATCAAGATCGTTTTTGTCCCAAGAAATTGTTTCGTAATCAGAGGAAAAGACTTTAGTTAATTGCGTTCCTAAATTCCCCTCTCCTCCTAAAATTAATATCTTCATATCTTTTAGTATAATATAAAAGGCTCTAAATTAATAGAGCCTAATAACCACTAATTTCCTGTTTTTACCGGTTTTTCCAGATATCATCTTGACGAACAATGAGCTCGTTTGCTCGGTCTGGTTCAGACATTATTTCTTTAACTACTTTTTCCATTCTAGCACCCTGAGAGCCTTTAACTAAAATAACATCACCTGCCTTAATTCTAGTCTGCAAGAATTTGGCTGCTTCCATTGGGGTTTCAAAATAGAAAATACTTTCGTCCTCAAGCCCCTCTTCTTTGGCACCAGCAATAAATCCCGCCGCCTTAGTCCCCACGGCAATTAAATAATTAATTCCGCTTTGAGCAATTTTTTTACCCACCTGCTTATGTCCTTCAAGGCTATAGTCCCCGATCTCTAACATGTCTCCTAAAACCGCATATTTACTGGCCTGCTCATCAACTTTAATCCGACCAAGAACATCAACCGCCGCTAAGGCCGCGTCTGGCGAAGAATTATAAGTATCGTCAATAATAAACGTATGTTTAATTCCCGAGAGCAAATTCATTCTTCCTTTCGGCAAACTAAAATCTGAAAGTGCCTGAGCAGCTTCTACTAAGTTAAGATTAAAGTAAGTAGCCACAGCAATCGCTGCCAGAGCCGCATAAATCGCCGTTTCTGACATCACGTTCTTCATAATCA
>CAYPWC010000017.1:0-8938 GCA_964414335.1 uncultured Gammaproteobacteria bacterium
CTGATGATGCTTTTAATGTCATGCGGTCTTTAGGGCTAGGAGTAACGACAGCTGATTTAAATACTTTTTTAAAGAAAGCCCCAGCCCGGCTGTCGGGGCGAATTTTGCTGAAAGTCCAGGATAAAGGTCAGGCTTATTATGTTAATCCGCTTGATCTGAAGTTATATTATTTAGGTCGGCCAAGTGATGCCTTTGGTCTCATGCGGTCCTTGGGGCTAGGAATTAGTAATCAGGATTTAGCCACAATTTCTGTCGCCACTTTGCCAGGAGCTACATCAAGTAATTTAGTCACGCCAACTGTTAATAGTGAGTTAAGGCGCTTTTCTTTTAAGTATCAGGGGCAATCATTTGAAGTAACTCAAGCTTTGTCTTTAAGTCTCTTTCGCGCGTATGAATCTTCACCTAAAGTCTATACTTATTTTAGCTCTGAAGAACCGGCTAATTTGCGAGAAGAGTTTTATGGATTATTTCTTAAAACGAGAGCCGGGGATACAGCGCTTAGTGAAATTACTGACAAGCTAAAAGCTCAGGCGCGCATTCAAAACTATAGCGAAGATGAACTCCTGGAGTTTATTTTCTCCTTTGTCCAGTATATTCCTTATGATCATGATAAGGTGACCGCTTCGGGAACTAATGCCAATCCCTATTTCCCTTACGAGACTATTTATCTTAATCGTGGTGTTTGCTCTGATAAAACCTTTTTGGCGCTCGTTTTGCTTCGCCAGCTAGGCTATGGGGCTGCTATTTTAGATTTCCCTGAGCGTAACCATACGGCTTTAGGTGTGGCTTGCCCAGTGGAGTACTCTCTTAACGGTTCTGGTTATTGCTTTGGCGAAACTACTAATTATTTTCCGTTAGGAGTTGTTCCGCAAACGATTAAAGACGGCCAAGCGCAAAGAGCGAGTGAGTTTAATGATTTCTTTGAGGTGAGTAATTTAGGGCGAATGGAAATTTACCAAGCAACTAGCGGCAGAGTATACCAGGGAATACCTAAGCTAAGGGAGCGCCTAGCGGGCTTACTTAAAGCCAAAAATGACTTAAGTCTTGTGGAAAGCGAAATTAATTCTTTGGCGCTGAGTCTTAAAGCCAGAGAAATCTCTTTAAATGAAGAAAATAGTAATTTAGCCAGGCTCTATAATGAAGGGCGCATTTCAGAATATAATCAGGCGGTTATAAACTATAATGAGTCAGTGGCTTTATATAACTCCGAGTTGGCTGTTTATCAAGAAAAAATTAGTCGCTATAATCAGTTAGCGGCTGAATTCAATGCTTTGTCTAAGGCCTTTTATCAGCAGTAATACCCTTTAAAACCGACCTTTTTCTCTTGACAGGCAGCCTCTTTTGATATATCTTTAAGAAGAGAGGTTTTGCCTCTAAAAGCAACCTCTTTTTATTTACTAAATCATCATGCTTCTATGGCCAGTGGCCAATATTTTCTTCCCTAATATTAGGGAGAGAAGCAGACGTAAAAAAGAAAAATATGGTAAAAATTCCTAAACTCGAAGACATGCTTAAAGCCGGCATGCACTTTGGTCATCGAACTAATCGTTGGCACCCGAAGATGGGACAATTTGTCTTCACTTCAAAAAATGGCATTTACATTATTGACCTGAAGAAAACTCAGGAACAATTAGAGAAAGCTTTAGAATTCATGACTAAATTAGTCTCTGAAGGTAAAAGCATTTTGTTTGTTGGTACTAAAAATCAAGTTTCTGAACCGCTTAAGAAAATGGCGACCGAGATTGGTCAGCCGTATATCGTTGGTAAATGGTTAGGCGGTTACCTCACTAATTTTTTAGTTGTTAAAAAATCAGTCAAAAAATATTTAGACTTAATCGAAAAACGGGAAGGCGGAAAATTAGAAAAATATACCAAGAAGGAGCGCCTTAACTTTGATCGGGAAATTAAAAAACTTGAAATGCGAGTTGGCGGTTTGACTAGTTTAAATAAACTACCGGACGCCCTCTTCGTTTGGGATATTAAGGAAGAAGAAACGGCTATTAAGGAAGCTAAGCAGAAGAATATTCCGATTGTCGCTATTTGCGATACTAATGTTAACCCGGAGGAAGTTACTTATCCGATTCCGGCTAACGATGACTCAACTAAGACAATTAAAATTGTTTTAGAAGCGATTAAAGATTCAATCCTTGAGGTCAAAAAAGGACTTAAGGCTTAAATTTAATTAAAATTTAACTTTTACAATATGGAACTTATAAAACAACTTCGCGAGATGACGGGCGCGGGGATGGTTGATTGTCAGAAAGCTTTGAAAGAGGCAAACAACGATCTCGATAAAGCGGTAGAAATCTTGCGCAAAAAAGGGATCGCTAAAGCTGCTAAACGAACTGACCGCGATACCAATGAAGGTGTAGTTAAAGTGGCCGTTAATGCTGATGCCACTGAAGGCTATGCCTTAGAAGTTAATTCAGAAACCGATTTCGTTTCTCGTAATGAGAAATTCCAAGCGTTTGCTGAGGCAGTAATGACAATTGTTAAAAACGAGAAGCCTGCGAGTTTGGAAGCGTTGATGGGTGCTCAGCTTGATGGTCACACTGTTCAAGAGAATTTAGATACTTTAAGTGGCACTATTGGCGAGAAGTTAGGTATTAAGCGTTTAGAAATTGTTACTGGCCAAACAGTTGCGGCCTACTCTCACTTAGGTGGGAAAATTGGCGTGTTAGTTGCTCTTGATGCCAGTGGTAAACAGGAACTCGCTAGTGATATTGCTATGCAAGTGGCCGCCGCTAATCCTAAATATTTAGTCCCAGCCGAAGTTAATCCAGAGGAAATGGCTAAAGAAAAAGAAATCTATAAGGAGCAGCTATTAAAGGAAGGTAAGCCGGAAGCAATGGTTGATAAAATTGTTGAAGGAAAGATGAGCAAATACTATTCTGAGGTTTGTCTTGTCGAACAAGAATACATCAAAGACGATAAGAAGAAGGTTAAGGATATTTTAGCTGGTGCTAACATCCTTAAATTCGTTCGCTACTCATTATAATTATTATAAAGCGGATTTTTCCGCTTTATTATTTTCATGATCTACGCTCAAGTTCAGTTTACCCCTTGGGATAAAGTGTATAATTTTTCCCTTGGTAACGCCCAGGCCGCAGTCGGTGATTTTGTTATTGTTGAAACCGAGCTCGGATTAGAGTTAGGCAAGCTTCTTAAATTAAGCGAAACACCTTTAGAAGGTAACTCCGAACGCGAATTAAAACCAATCCTGAGAAAGGCTAGCTATGATGACGTGGCCAGATTAAAGAGTCCAGAAGAAAAGAATGAAGCATTAGATTTTTGTCGGCAGATGATTAAGAAATATGATTTACCAATGAAGCTTGTTGATGTTCATTTTTCTTTTGAGGGCGGGCGGATTAACTTTGCTTTTATCGCCGATGGTCGGGTTGATTTCCGGGAGTTAGTTAAAGATTTAGCCGCTCATTTTGGTGTTAATATTCGTTTGACTCAAATTGGTACTAGAGACGAAGCAAAGGCGACTGGTGATTGTGGCCCTTGCGGCCGGGAGCTTTGTTGTCGAAAATTTTTGAGTGAATTTTCCTCGATTACCTCGGAAATGGCCGAGGCTCAGCAGGTAGTTCATCGTGGTTCAGAAAGAATCTCTGGAATGTGCGGACGCCTAATGTGTTGTTTGTCATTTGAGTATGAGGGTTATAAAGAGATGGCTGGCGAGTTGCCGCCACTGGGAACAAAAGTTAGCGTTGATGGCACAAGAGGAGTAATCGTTGGTCAGCATATTTTGAAACAAACCGTTGATGTTAAAATCAGTTCTGGTAAAGAAGGTGGACGAGATACAGTTATTGAAGTTGATATTCACCGTCATAAGAAAAACAAGGAAAAAGCTTAATAAAATCTTAAAAGATGCGCCCTATAATTCCAGGGCGCATTTTTTTAATATTTCCCTAAATTATGTTATAATATTACTTGGATAATTATTAAAAATAACTATAAGTTATATGAAAAAAACCAATTTAGCGATCAACGGTTTTGGTCGCATCGGACGGGCAGCCGCAAAAATCATTACGGACCGTTTTAAGAATATTAAGATCGTTGCCATTAATGATTTAACTGACCCGGAAACCTTGGCTCATTTAATGCAATATGATTCTTGCTATGGTCGTTACGGGCAAAAAGTAACAGCGACAAAAGAAGCGATAGTGATTGCCGGTCAAAAAGTGCCAGTGTTAGCAATTAAGGATCCGGCGCAGCTACCATGGAAGAAGTTGAAAGTTGATATTGTTTTAGAGTGCACCGGTCGGTTCACTAATAAGGAAGATTTAAGTCTCCATTTGAAAGCGGGTGCCAAGAAGGTCATTCTGTCCGCTCCGGCAAAAAAAGGTGGAGTGAAAACAATCGTTTTGGGTGTTAATGAAAACCGATTGAATAAAAATGATCACCTTATTTCCTGTGCTTCTTGTACCACTAACTGTTTAGCGCCGACAACGGCCGTGATTAAGGAAAAGTTTGGTATCAAGAAGGCGATTATGACCACAATTCATTCCTATACCGCCGATCAGAACTTGGTGGACGGTCCGCATAAGGATTTACGTCGGGCTCGAGCAGCCGCTTTAAACATTGTTCCGACCACTACCGGGGCGGCGATTGCCGTTAGTGAAACTATTCCGTCTTTAAAGGACAAGTTTGATGGTTTAGCTGTTCGGGTTCCAACCCCAGTGGCCTCTCTTTGCGACACGGTCTATGTGTTAAATAAAAAAACGACAGTTGAGGCGGTTAATCAAGCATTTGTTAAGGCGGCCCAGGGAAAACTAAAGGGAATTATTGAAGCCTCTAAAGAACCCTTGGTTTCTGCCGACATCGTTGGTAACCCCAGTAGTGCTATTGTTGATCTTTTAACTACTAAGATAGTTGGCGGTGACCTGCTAAAAGTGGTTGCTTGGTATGATAATGAGTGGGGCTATTCTAATCGTTTAGTGGAACTTGCTGGTTATTTAGGGAAATTTATTAAATAAAGCTTATTACTCATGACAGCTTTAGCGCTAATAAAATTAATTAGTGAAGCAGGACTGGTTGGTCGCGGTGGAGCAGCCTACCCAGTTGCTAAAAAATGGCAGGCCGTTAAAGAGGCTTTAAAAAATAAGCGCTTTTCTTATATCGTTGTTAATGCGGCCGAAGGCGAGCCGGGAGTTAAAAAAGATGGTTATATTTTAGAGCATCACTTAGGGGAAGTGGTAAAGGGGATTGACTTGGCTGATCAATTTTTAGGTCGAAATAAAGTTAGGCGGATTTATTTTTTCATTAATCACGAATATGAGCGCGCCGTAGCTAAGGAGCTGAAAAAAATCTTAGCAGCCAAGAAGTATTCACTCCTTAGTGCTAAGTTGGAACTTATCACTAAACCTCAGGAACTCACTTATATTAGTGGTGAAGAGTCGACGATTTTAAATATTATTGAAGGACGGAGAACGGAACCGCGATTGCGCCCGCCATATCCCACTACTAGTGGTCTTTATGGTAAGCCAACTTTAATTAATAACGTTGAGACTTTTTATGATGTCTCTCTAGTTGCCGCTTCAAAGTTTAAAAATGAGCGTTTCTATACAGTGACGGGGGCTGTGACTAAGCGGGGTGTTTATGTTTTGCCAAGTGATTTAACGATTGCTGAAGTTCTTCAGAAAACCGACAACCTTCCAAAGACTGAATTTTTTGTGCAAATCGGCGGGGGTGTCTCCGGGGAAGTGTTGAATCAGAATCAACTTGACGGACCGGTGACTGGTGCTGGCTCCATTATGGTTTATGATAAGCGCTTGACTGATAAGGCGAAATTATTAAAATATTGGCTCAGCTTCTATCGCCAGGAAAGTTGTGGTAATTGTACTGTTTGTCGCGAGGGTACTTATCGCTTGCTTGAATTAATTAACGAGAAAGAATTTAATGAGCCCCTATTTAAGGAGATAATCTCAGCCCTCGAGGATTCTAGTTTTTGTGCTTTAGGTCGATCTATCCCGGTACCGATTAAAAGTTATTTTGCAAATATTTTAAAAAAGTAATTTAATTTTAATTTTATGGAAAAAGATCAAGCCTTACCGGAGGCTGTTAAGCCGGAAGTTAATAAATCGCGGCTCACGCCAGCCATGAAGATTTTTGAGACGGCAATTAATTTGTGGTGGAAAAATTTAATGAAGTTTGTCAAAGTTTATCTTTGGGGTTTTGTTTATGCCCTAGTCCCGCTTTTAATTTTGCTTATCATTTTTGGAGTAACCGCTTGGCAGGGAAGCAATTTGGGGCTGTCTGTTCGAATTCTATTTGGCATTTTATCAGCTCTAAGTATGCTGGTGGTTGTTTATTTTTCAATTCAGGCCTATGCCGGTATTTTCTTGTTGGTGAAAAATAATTATGAAGGAAATCCTGAGGAGATGTTTAAGAGCGCCCAAAAATATGTTTTTCCGTATTTATGGCTAACGATTTTAACTATTTTTTTTATTATTTTGTGGTCGATTCTTATTATCTCTCCGGTTATTATCTTTTTTATTTTTTCTTCTAAGGATCCCTACGCCGCTTCTTTTATATTGAAATTTATTTTTATTATTCCCGGAGCGATTCTTTCTATTTTCTACTCAATGGCAGTTTATGCCTTCTTCTTTGAGGATTTGAGGGGAAGAGCGGCGATTAGACGGAGTCGGGAATTGGTGTGGAGTTGTTTTTGGCTGGTTTTCGGCCGTTATTTGTTATTATTTTTAGCCGCTCTTATCTTTAGCGCTATTATTAGTGCGCCGTTAAATATGATTCCGGAAAAGACTATTTTCTGGGAAATTTGGAACGCTGTTGTTCAAATTATTAATATTATTATTGGTCCGATTGTTCTTATTTTCTCCTATCAGATATATCAAGATTTAGTTAAGATTAAAAAATAATGGAACTGAAAATAAATAATAAAAAAGTTGTCGCTTCAAAAGGGGAAACGATTTTAGAGGTGTTACGCGCCAATGGTTTTGATGTCCCGACGCTTTGCCATCATCCGGATTTAGATGTAAAGGCTAATTGCCGGGTATGCGTGGTAGAAGTGAAGGGAGCGAAAGAACTTAAAACGGCTTGCTCCACATTAGCGGAGGAGGGTATGGAGATATTAACGGAGAGCCTGCGCGTGAAAAAGGCCAGGCGGATAAATTTGGAACTTCTGTTCGCCTCTCATGCGGAAAGATGTAGTAGTTGCACGCTGGTTTATAATTGTGATTTGCTTCGATTAGCCACCAAGCACCAAGTGCAAATTGGTCGTTTTAAGGATCGGAAATTGAAACGTAAAACTTATCAGTTTTCTAAAGCCGTGGAAATTGATGGCACGCAGTGTATTGATTGTCAGAATTGTTTAGAGGTCTGTAATCAGGTTCAGAAGATTGACTATTTGCGGTTAGCGGGTAGTGGCTATAATCAGGAAATTATTCCCAATAAAGATAAGACTAAGGCTTGTATTTATTGCGGGCAATGCACTTTGAGTTGTCCAGTGGCCGCCGCTCAAGAACAAATGGCTTGGCCAGCAGTTCTTAAAGCTCTTAGTGATAAGACAAAAATCGTAGTCGCGCAATTTGCCCCGGCGGTGCGGGTGACTTTAGGGGAGGAGTTTGGTTTGCCTGATGGCTATAATGCTGAAGGACAAATTTATACGGCCTTGAAGAAGCTAGGTTTTAAATACGTTTTTGACATTAATTTCGGGGCCGACATCACTACTTTCGTTGAGGCGGAGGAATTAATTAATCGTCTGAAAGATCCTAAGGCAGCTTTTCCGATGATGACTTCTTGTTGTCCGGCTTGGGTGAGTTATGTGGAATTCTATCATCCGGAATTAATCCCTAACCTAACTACGGCTCGGTCGCCGCAGATTCATTTGGCAGGAGCGATTAAAACCTATTTTGCTAAGCACAAAAAAATTAATCCAAAAAATATTGTAGTCGTTTCCATTGTGCCTTGTACTGCTAAAAAGCATGAAGCGAAAAGACCGGAGCTTAGTTTTAGGGGAAAACCATTGGTTGATTTAGTTTTAACGACGCGGGAGCTTGCTTATGTTATTAAAAAGCAGCGCTTAGATTTTAAGCATTTACTAGCGAGCGAAGGCCAGGCTTTATTTAATCAGGGCTCGGGGGCGGCGGCGATTTACGGTGCTTCAGGTGGAGTGATGGAATCGGCCCTAAGATCGGCTAGCGCCCTCCTTGGTGATTTAAAAGAACCAGTTTTAGAGTTAGAGGCGGTTAGGGGTTTGGCTGGGGTTAAAGAAGCCAGTATTAAATTAGCGGGCAAGAAAATAAAAGTAGCGGTGGTAAACGGGATTGGTAATATTGATAAGGTTTTAGGTCGTCTTAAGAAATATCATTATGTTGAGGTTATGTCTTGCCCGGGCGGTTGCTTAGGGGGTGGCGGGGGACCACTTAGAACAACAAAAGCGATTAAAGCGAAACGATTAGCGAGTCTTTATGCAATTGACTCTAAGCGGCCGATAAGACGAGCTCATGAAAACTTGGCAATGCGACGCTACTATGATTATGTCAAAAAAGAAGGTTTAGCTCGCCAGCTATTGGAAACTAAATTTACCCCAACAACCAGGGCTGAGGTGGTGGCCAAGAAAAGTCCCGTTGACTCATTCTTTAGTTTTTAATTTAATTTTTTAATATGTCGAGAATTTTAGCGACCATTTCAATTTTAACGTCTGATCGTCAGGCGACGTCCCAAGAGCTTAATCGAATTTTAACCGACGCCGGCCACTTGATTATCTCGCGCCTCGGTGTTAATGTACAACGTAATTGTCTGGCTCACTGTTTAGGTCTAGTAACTTTAGCTGTTGAAGGCGATGGCCCGAAAATCGCTGAGCTTGAACAAGCTCTAAAAACCCTGCCTCAGACTGTGGTGAAAATGAGTGTGATGCAGGAACAAGAATAAAATCATGATTCCTAAATACATTATTAAAATCATTAAAGAA
>CAYPWC010000018.1:0-3374 GCA_964414335.1 uncultured Gammaproteobacteria bacterium
AAATACTCGAACTGCTTTGGAACTTAAAATATGTCTAATATTAAAACAAAAACAGGCTTTTAAGGCCTGATTTTGTGTTTTGCTCGGAGACTGGGATAAGATTGGAACGACTTACATTAAATGATTAAGTTTATTCAATACGAGATTGATCTTCAAATTCTGAAGCTATTAGACTAAAATCCTTACGAATATCACCGACTACTGTATTAATATTTACTGGAATAGAAATTTTTACGAATTTTTCTTTTTCAAAGTATTGCTGTTCATATATTTCATATTTTTCTGCAATCTTTTTATTATTGTCATTTAAAGAATCAAAATCTAAAATAATATATACTTTTCCCGAGATAAGATCATTTTTATTCGCGGATGATGAATGCGTTTTTATCCCTTTAGAGATAAAATCCTTAGCTACTTCTAATAAAGGATATTCGACTAGAGTTTCAAGTTCGCGCCCAGACATGACTGGATCAATCATGCCCTCTTCTATAGGTTCAACCTCTGACAGCAAAGCACTGTCAGAATATGTTTTATATTCATATTTGACTTCAAATTTTTTATTTGGCTGAATCTCAAATTTTTTATTTGGCTGAATCTCAAATTTTTTTTCATTCATATTTTTTTATTTATATAACAAAAATAGCACTAAATGTGCTATTTTGTCAATGTGCTCCCGGGGTCGGATTCGAACCGACGACCAATTGGTTAACAGCCAACTGCGCTACCGCTGCGCTACCCGGGAATACTCTTAAATTATTAATAACAAAAAATGTCGTTAAAACATTTTCTAAATACATTCTAACAAATAAGCTGATTATGTCAACAATCCGTTAGCAAAAGGCCTATTCAGCTTGTTCGGACGCTATTTTCTGTAACCTTCGAGCATAATTGTCCTGAAATTTACTGATGACTTCCTTGGCTTTATCGCCATCAATTACCCCCGAACTTCCCTCCTCAGAATCAGTAAAACTAACCTCCATCTTATTTAAATCAAAAGCTAGGGTTTTAATTTTTTCCGGAAGCAAGTCCGCTATAATTGCGACTTGTTCAAATAATTCATCCATCGGTGTAAAAACATATAAACCATTTTTTACCAGTCGTCTATCTTCAGGCTTTTCTTCATTATTAATAACTAAACGATCTAAACTGCCGTCACTATTAGCATCGAAATAAGTATACTGCCCTTCTCCGATTGAAAGAATAACAAAAGATTTATCCGTCGCGCAAATTATTTCCTGACCATCCTTTTCAAATCCTTTAACATCAACTCCAGCAAAAGTGTGCTGATCGGTCTTATCATTTTTCTCAATGAAAGAAATAATTTTTCCTAGCGCCGCTCTAGTATCTTCTATTTTATTTTCTTCCTGACCACCCTCTTTTAAAGCTTCTTCTGGGGCCGCCTGAAGTGGACCGCTGAGAAGCATTAAAACTGTAGCCATTTTAGCGGCTTTTTCTAAAGAAGATAAAGTTTTTTTGGTCGAACTTTCCTCTGGGTTTTCTTGAGGGGTAGAAGCGTTTCTACCAAACATTTTTTCAAACATGCTCATACTTTTATGGTTATTTCAAAAACATTCTTTTGATTTAATAATCTCTCAATTTTTCTAGTCCTTTAAACTTCCTAATCTTCTCTAGGGCCTTAGATTCAATTTGCCGGATACGTTCTCTTGTCACTTCAAACTCCTGTCCCACTTCTTCAAGGGTGTGAGCAACGCCATCCACTAGACCAAAGCGCATTTCTAGAATCTTCTGTTCCCGAGGAGAAAGCTGGGCAACGATGTTTTTCACATAATCGCGAAGGAGTTGCAGGGCGGCGGCGCGATCAGGAGTTACGTTCTTCACATCTTCAATGAAGTCTTCAAGGGTAGAGTCTTCTTCGTCGTCACCAATGGTAGTTTCAAGAGAAATAGTGTCTTGAGAAATCTTCATGATGTAGCGGACCTTCTCAAGCTCTTCGCCCATTTCCGCGGCGATTTCATCAGCTAATGGTTCCCGCCCTAATTCTTGAATGAGGTTACGTTGCACTTGTTGGAACTTATTAATTGTTTCCACCATGTGAACAGGAATCCGAATGGTTCTTGACTGATCAGCCAGGGCTCTAGTAATCGCTTGACGAATCCACCAAGTAGCATATGTCGAGAACTTATAGCCTTTACGATATTCAAATTTTTCCACCGCCCGAAAAAGACCAATGTTCCCTTCTTGAATTAAATCCAAAAGACTCATCCCTTTAGCACCGGCAAATTTCTTGGCAATGGAAACGACTAATCTTAGGTTAGCTTCAATAATTCTTTTTTCGGCTTCTTTGTCACCCTTTTCTTTTCGCTTCGCTAGTTCTACTTCTTCTTCGCCAGTTAGAAGCGCTACTTTACCAATTTCCTTGAGGTACATTTGGATGGAATCAGCGCTTAATTTGGAAAGATCAACATTCATGGCATTTTGATGAGCCAGTGCTCGACCAGTTAGAACCGGCTCCTGGGCTTTCTTCTCCGCCATATCTAAAATCCTTCCGGAGTCTTCCGCAATTCTAATACCATTTTTTTGTAACTCTCCCAAAAAGACATCATAGTCATAGACATATTCTTCCACTTCGGGAAAAAGATAGAGGAGTTCAGTTTCAGTGATGAAGCCGCGTAAGCGCCCTTTATCAATTAGTCTTTGCATGGTTTCTTGACTTGGACCAGCGACAGGAGCGGTCTCTTTATGGCGAGGAGTGACTTTAACCAATTTCAAAGACGGCTTCTTGTGAGGCTTGGGGGCTTTGGCTGTTTTTTTGCTAACTTTAGCTACTTTCTTTACAACCTTTTTCACCGGTTTCTTAGTAGGGGCCTTACGGGCAACATTTTTTTTAACAGTCATCTTTTTTGAGGCAGGCTTAGTAATTTTTTTTGGCTTCTTTTTAGCCATATAAATTTTATCCTAAATTATTATTTTTTATCTCTTCAGTTAAATTTTTGAGGGTAGTCATTAAACGGCTCAACTCTTCTGGATTACTATCTTTTTCAGCGAGGGCAATTTGTTTTTCTAGCTGTTTAATTTCCCGCTGGTAGTTATATTTTTTGAGTTCACTGATGATTTTAATGAGTTCGGTTTTGGCTTGACTGGCGTCGAGGCTATAGAAATCCTTTTCGCCAAGAAGAATCAACTTATCGAGCATTTTTTCCTGTTCGGTGAGGAGCGCTTCAAGATAGCTTCTTAGCTCACTATAGTTCAAAGAAGCAGTCTTATTATAGTAGATTATGAGGTGATTGTAAAACTGGGACTGAGCAGGGGTGCTAATATTTTCCGGCTCCAAACTACTTAGCGCATAGCCGATTAATTCTGGAAATTTGAGAAGGAGGGCGAGAAAAATTTCCGCCAATTTCTCTTCCCGAGAG
>CAYPWC010000018.1:3387-6795 GCA_964414335.1 uncultured Gammaproteobacteria bacterium
CGCTTCTTTAGCTTCTACTTTAGCCGCTGGCTCTTTAACGACCGGACTTTTCTGCTTCCCTTTCCAAGTGGTAAACTCGGCGCGCATATCATTTTCAGAGAAACCCAGTTCTTCGCTCACTTTCTTGAGCCAATAGCCTTGTTCTGTTTGATTACTGACTAAATTAATCATGACAAACATCTGCTCTCTAACCTTTATCTTATTATCCAGCTTTTCTAAATCCAAGTCAGAGCTGATTTTTTCAAAATAATATTCAAGCATCGGCTTAGCGTTTATAATCGCCTGACGGAAGTCTTCGGGGTTTTGACGCAAACATTCATCAGGATCCTTGCCTTGAGGAAGAATAATGACTTTTAGGTTTAGCTCTTGAGCCAAGACCTCCCTAATTCCCCGGTCGGCCGCCATTTGCCCAGCCGCATCCATATCAAACGCTAGGGCAATGTTATTTGTGAAGCGTTTTATCAAACCCACTTGTTCGGTGGTGAGGGCAGTTCCTGAGGAAGCAACTACATTGTTAAAACCGTGCTGATGGCAAGAAATGGCGTCCATTTGGCCTTCAACGACAATTGCCAGGTCTTCCTTCCTAATAGCCGTCTTTGCCTTGTTAAGGGCAAATAGGACCCGACTTTTGTCATAGACAGCAGTTTGGGGACTATTGATATATTTACCCATTTTCTCGGTCTTTTCCTTCTTAGGGTTAATACGCGCGGTAAAGGCAATTAAATTATTATTCACATCCCAAATCGGAAACATAATTCGGTCACGGAAGCGGTCATAATAGCCACGACCCGCCTCTTTTTTCACGGTTAGACCAGCAAGAAAGATCTCTTCATCGCTATACTTAACCCCAGTCAAAGGTCTGGTTTTAAGGAACTTATAGAGATTATCCCAGGAGTCCGGACTATAGCCCAGTTGCCAGTCATTAATAGTGTCAGGTGATAAGCTCCGGCTGGAAAGATAATCCTGCGCCTCTTTACCAGTACTCTCTCCTAGTAAGTGATGGTAGTATTTTCCAGCTAGTTCCAAAATATCTAGAAGCCGATTACGCCGGGTATAATTTTCCGGATTTTCATAGTGCAAAGTCACGCCCGCTTTCGGGGCCAGAAGACGCAAAGTTTCCATAAAACCCAAGCTTTCTTTTTCCATGACAAAGGCAAACACATCCCCGCCTTTACCACAACCAAAACAATGCCAAATCTGTTTCTCCGGAGAAATCACAAATGACGGTGTCTTCTCATTATGAAAAGGACAGTGCGCCTGAAAATTAGCGCCCACCGCTTTAACCGGAATATACTCGCGAATGACTTCGACGATATCCAATTTAGATTTGATTTCTTCCGTCTGGTTCATATAGTTTAGTTAAGAAAATCAGGCAGGAGGAGGCTGTTAAGGCGAGCAATTTCCGCTTCCACCAGTTCGCCATCATATTCAGCATTATGACGATTATAGCCCTCATAGCCCGGACGCTTCTGATCAAGATGGAGGTTAAAAATGATATACTCTTCACCATTTGAAGCCGTCTGAGTGATAAAATACAAATGAAAACGAGGATAGAAATCCCGACTAAAACGCCGCGCAAAACTCGGTTGCCCGTCTTCATTTTCTGGCAAGAGCGCATAGCCAGCTCGTCTAAGCCAAGTCGCCGGCGTTTCGTTCAAGCGTTTTTTGTTCACGGCTAATTTCATTTTTTTCGTTTCTAAAGATAATAAATTTATAAATAAAGAAATTATAGACTCCTAAAATAACATTCACCAAGACTTGAGCCAAAAGATACCACAAGTCATAGCGATTAACGGCTAAATGCATTAGAAAGCCGTTTAGGTTCAACCCCACAAAGACATTAAACATATAAAGAGCGAGCTGCCCGGCAAAGCGACCGAAGCCAAGATTGCGGAAAGTCCAGAACTTCTGCAAGGAAAAACTGAAAAGAAATGACATAATGAAAGCGAGGGTGGTTGAAAACACAATTGGCCAAGAAAAAAGATCGTAGAAAATGAAAAGAAAAATCAAATCAACCGCGCCCGAACAAAATCCGGTAAGAAAGAACTTCACTACTGATTTGCGCCGATCACAAACCGAATAGAGTTTCGGAAAATGACAAGAAAAATGATTGCGAAATTGAAAATATAAACGATTAAGGTAGTTCATAGGTAAAATGACTAGGGGTGCCAAAAATAATTTTTAAAAACCCAATTAACCAAACTTTTGCTTTCTCTAAAACGGTCATTCTTGCCGGCACTATTTAAAACCACAGAGATTATTTCTCGACCAGAGCTGTCCCGAAAGCGACCGACAAAACAATAGCCAGCCTTATCCGTATAACCGGTTTTTCCACCCAAAACTTCAAACGAATTATTAAAAGAATCAAACAATAAATAGTCAGTCGACTCCACTAATTTCTCCCTTCCCTGAATAGTTTCGTAGCGATATTCTTTCTGACTAGTAGCGGCCATAATTTCCGGATCACTTAAAGCGACTTTAGCTAGTTTAGCGACTTCTCTGGCTGTGGAAACATTCTTGTCACTTAGACCAACCGGATCAACAAAACTAGTCTGACTAAGCCCCAAAGCTTTTGCTTCCTCATTCATTTTCCGAACAAACTCTTCTTCACTTAATTTAGAAGCATGAACTAAAGCTAGAGTTGCCCCGTTATCAGAAGCGATTAGACTGGTATGAAATAGGTCTCTAACTTTCACCTCGTCTCCCAAAAACAAATTAAGCTTTCCACCCTCAACATGATCACTGGCCGTAATAGTGTAGACATTATCCCAACCCGGATTATTTTTTAAAAAAACTAAAGCGGTCATGAGCTTGGTGATACTGGCAATCGGTTGTTTCTGGTCAGCGTTTTTAGAGTAGAAGAAGATACGATTATCCAGACTCGCCACTACGCCCTTCTCCGCCCCTAAAACTAATTCTTGGGCTTCCGGGTTAAGTTTAATAAAATCTGGCTGATTAGAAACGGCCGCCGGACCATTTCCCGGCAGCATAATTAACGCTAAAATAATATTTAAAAACCAAGACCACATGTATTTTTAGTTAAATAACGTCTGCTCCTTCAGATGACGCGGCCACTTCATCTACCACCTCACTCTTTGAAAGTTTCTCATAATCAGGAAGATCATTAATGCTTTGTAGCCCCAAGAAACGAACAAAATCATGAGTGACCGTATAGAGATTCTCCGCCTGGTTCTTGTCATATTTCTCTTCAATTAAACCCCGCAAAAGAAGATTGCGAATAATTAGACTACAGTTAACGCCTCTAATTTTTTCTAGTTCCATTTTTCCAATCGGACCGCGATAGGCAATAATGGTAAGGGCCTCAAGGCTTGGCTGCGACAATTCGCCAGTCGTCTCATCTTTTAGAAACTCTTGAACAAAATATTCGCGATCTCTGACCAATCCAGA
>CAYPWC010000018.1:6805-8557 GCA_964414335.1 uncultured Gammaproteobacteria bacterium
TTGTTAGTTGATATTGCCCGTTATTATTAATTAAACTAAGACCACTTTCTCTTGAGGCATAGTCACTAGCTAAAGATGTTAGCGCCTCTTCCACTTCTTTAATTTTACTACCCGTTAAATTAGCTAACTCTTTTCCGCCAAGAGGCTTAATGGCAACAAACAGTAGTGATTCTAATTGTGACTTTAAAGACATATATTAATTTTGATTACGAGTAATATGAATTTCACTAAATAGTTCTCCTTGCTCAAAGACGAGCTCTTTCTGCTTGGCTAGTTCTAGAACCGCCAAGAAGCTGACAATAATTTCCGTTTTATTCTCCGCTCGAGAAAGTAGTTTGGAAAAATTAACCCGAGCTTTATCAAATAACATTTTCTTAATTAAACTAATCTTGTCCTCAATATTTATCTTCGGCTCTAATCTTGATTCCGGAAGCTTCTCTTCCTGGCGTTTTATAAGAGCCAAGAGCAAGTGGACAAAGACTTCTTGAAGAAGAGCGGGATTAACTTTTAAAGGGGCGGTAAATACGGGCAAGTTAAATTGAGAGCGACGATTCTTAATTAACGGCGGCAGAAAAAGAAACCGTTTTTGCGCCAAAATTTCTTTGAGCTTTAGGCTCGCCGTGGCAAACTCCTTATACATCCTAAGCTGTCTTTCCAGATCATCCACCTCCGCCTCATCTTCAGCGGTATAGAGATACGGCAGCAAGGCTTTTGATTTGATAAACAACAGCTTGGCAGCGACCACAAGAAAATCCGCCATTTCCTCCGGATTAATATCTTGATTAGCCCGCAAATAACTGACATACTCATCAGCAATTTTAGCTAAACTAATTTCCGTAATATCCATCTCCTCACTTTCAATTAAACTCAAAAGCAAGCCCAAGGGTCCGGAAAATTTTTCAGTGGTAAAATCAATCATAATTATTTCTTCTCTAACGCTCGCTTCGCGTCTTCAACATATAAATTGCCGGAAAAACATTGCCAACCAGCCTCATGGTCACTGACATTTTTTCCCATTCCTAGGGCCATTGTCGGTCGCGCTCCAGAAACTAATGCCTCGGTCCTGAAATTGGCACAAAGTTCAAATTTAGTCGCCTCCAGTTTTTGATAGAAAACTACCCGCTCGCCTTCAGGATTAGTCAAAGTGTTTTCACTAATATATAGACTACTTCCTTTAGCTGCTAACTCCTCTAAATTTTCCGGCAAAGCCTCGTAGCGCTCATAGTAGCTATTAATTGCGTTTTCAAGGTTATAGACATTCTGCACTAAAACCTGATCAAGCCGTCTAGCGCGAGCAGTTTTTGGAGATTCCACAAAAAACCAAGCGGCGACAAAAATGGCCAACACTAAAATCGCGGCACTAACAGAAAAAATTCTCACGATGCGATCTGGCTTCTCTGGTTGCTGACGTCTAATGTCATAGAAATAGAAAGAAAAAGTAAAGCCAGCAATTAAGAAAACCACTACCGACTTAAGAACAAACCGACTAGTAAGTTCACCAGAGAGAAAATTATTAATCACCCCAATTAGCACTCCTAAAATAATCAAAGATGATACTAAAATAATGAAATAAGTGAGCCACCGTCTTAAACCCGAATCCTTATCAAGTTCCCCCCGTTTAATTCCCCGATTAATTAACGAGGAAATAAAAAAGAAAATCGGACTGGCGATAAAAAGAGCCGAAATGGCAAACTTTAGTTGACCGTCAACGCTCAAATTATAACCCCCTAAAACATCGGGGATAAGCTCATT
>CAYPWC010000019.1:0-8550 GCA_964414335.1 uncultured Gammaproteobacteria bacterium
AGCTAGCTCTGCCTTACTTAAAGACATATAAAAAGCGGGGATCTCTCTCACCTCACCGCGCACTAGTTCGCCCCCGACTTTTTTGGCGCCATATTTTATTCGCGCCCCACCTCTAGCCATTAGGCGTTCTAGCTTAGCTGCTTTTTTAAGACCCCCATCATCACCGTTGTTACCTATTACCTCATCGAAACCACAAACAACTTCTCCTGTCTCTTTATAGACTAACACCTGATCAACGCCATTATTATAATCATCATAGGTTGATGATCGAGCGACAATAAATTTTTCTTTAAGAAATTTATGAAGCATGACTGTTAGTGCCATCTCGGTCAAATTGGCCGGATTTCTTTCAGTCGTCCTGTGCCACTCCTCCAGACTCTTATGAACTCCCTGGCTAAAACCATCTTCTTGAGCCCTAACTAGTGCCTCATCACCTTGAGCCTCTGGTCCTGCTAAAATAATTCGACCTTCATTATTTAAAAATCCCGGGAAAGACTGATTGCTTTCCTGAGCTAAAAGACTCAAACGGTCTTTAAGCTGAGACAAATACTTATCCAGATTCAGATCTTTCTTCGGTCTATCAAACTGACTTAAATCGATTTTGTCGCCCGGCTTAATGCCTGGCAAATATTCAATATTCATAATTCATAAATTTATTTATCTAAATCTCACTGGAACTTTAATCGCCCCACCATTTTCTGGCAGTCCAGACGGATTATCCTTTGCCAAAACTAACACCCCTGTATCCGTCGTTACTAGAGCTGAAGAAAACTCCAGGCGCCCGCTAAAATTAATCGGCTTTTCTGTCATCCAATCCTCTTCAGCAATCGCCTGGCCGCTAGCCACTACCACCCCATTATCATCAACTAGCTGAATGGGAAGAACTGCTTCAAAAAACCAAGAACCAACGGCTTTTCCTTGAACGACAAGCGGTGAGGTAATAAGCTCATTTTGCTTTGGGCTTAGTATTAGCCCTTCGCTAAAAAATGAGGCTTCGCCATTCGCTTCTCCTTCGGAAACTAAATTAGAATTAGTCTCCCCGACTTTCCCCTTATCTAAACACCCCTCACTGGGAGCTGGGGACTCAGGCTCACCATGCTTCACCCACTGACCATTTTGACACAACCAGGTATCTTCACTACCTATTAAGCGCAAAATAAAAGCGCTTAAGATAATTAGAACTACTACTCCCAAAAGAAAATATGACTTCTTCATATAGTTAGTATTATGGTGGTCGTTAGTGGATTCGAACCACTGGCCTCCGCGATGTGAACGCGGCGCTCTAACCAGCTGAGCCAAACGACCGAGAGGTTGTTTAGATACTAATTTAGATACTAATATTATACCATAAATTAGTGCCCGAGGGGGGATTTGAACCCCCATGGGATTGCTCCCGCAGCGTTCTGAACACTGTGTGTCTACCAATTTCACCACCCGGGCGGCAGTTACTAATATAGCTTGCCACAAAATAGATGCCTTGACAAGCGCCTAAAAAAAGCGCATATTATATAGTTACCTTAGCAAAAAAGGTAATAGAACTTTAACAACCTAAAACAAATACTATGCCAGAAATGGAATCTATGTGCGCGGCCATTATCGTGCCCAATTCGCCAAGCGGTTTTTTCACGGCTATTGCCATGAAATCGCACCTGAATTATTTCGTCTTTGCTAAAAAAGAAGTTTTCAAAATTCAGGGTCACCAGTTAAACCGGGTAAATATCCCCGAGGGTTATGAAGCAATTTATGTCGGCGGCTTAGGCCTAAAAAATTGTAACCCCAAGGATCTTCAGAAATTTATCGCTTCCCATGGGGAACGCCTAGTCTGCTGGGCCGATAATTATCCCGGAGAAGATATGATTACGGAATTAAAAGGCAATCCGAAATATCTTCAAGGGTCAATTAAAAAATACCCCTCAACTGTCAGTCTGCTGGCTAAAAAATGGGGTAAAGAGATTGTAAAAAACGAGTGGGTAGTGGCAGCTAACTACCTTGAAAACAAGCTTCTTCCTAAAAATGAAACTGCCAGTGACTATGAGAAACTTTTCTACCTCGCTAAAGTCGAGGATCAGAATAATCAGACTGGCGACTTTAATCGTCATCTGACAGAAATCTATGAAGGCTATCTTCTTGAAGGCACTAATAAGTTCCAAATGGAAGTACTCTTCAAAAAACATGATGAGCTTATTATAAGCACCGAAGAAGCCCTGGCCAACATCAAAGAACTAAAGGCTAATACGTTCTTTGTTAAGTCGCCAAAGCTAATTGATCAAGAAAAGATTATTAGCACTATCGGGAAAAAAAGCCGAAATTACAATTTAATTATCCAAAACCGAAGCCTCACTAATGAGCCGGTGACGATAGTTACAACTAGTAATATCGGACTGAGTCCGTTCTCTGATTTAATTTCTAAAAACAAAGAATCAGAGCGGATCCTCATTAAAAGCCCCGGGATTCTAGAAAAGATTGAGGAGCGCATTGCTTCTCTCTAAAATATTGGCCCGCGAACAACTTGTTGCGGGCTTTTTTATTACCAAAAGAATGATATAATACCCTTAGACTAAATATATGCTTGATCTTAAAACCGAAAAAAAATTATTTGCTCTCGGCTATCAACTTATCGGCGGCGTTGATGAAGCTGGCCGCGGTCCGCTGGCCGGACCAGTGGTGGCCGCCTGTGTCGTTATTGGCCCTGATTTTATTATTGACCACGAAGATTTAGCCCTTGTCGCCGACTCCAAAAAACTAACCGCTAAAAGACGCGAACGGCTTTTTAAAATCATTAAAGAAAAATGTCTGGCAGTTGAAATTGGCCTAGTTGATAATCTTACAATTGATAAAATTAATATCTTGCAGGCTAGTTTCCTGGCAATGAGAAAAGCGATCAGTAAAATAAAAATTAGTCCTGACTATATCCTAGTGGATGGCAAATTTAAAATCCCAAAACTCGCTAAACCTCAAACCGCTATTATAGGTGGTGATGGTCAAGTTTTTTGCATCGCTGCCGCCTCAATCATCGCTAAAGTCAGTCGTGATTGGTTGATGTCGGAAATAGACAAAAAATATCCGCAGTATGGTTTCGAGAAACATAAAGGTTATGGCACGAAAGACCACTTTGCCAAAATAAAAGAATTTGGCCCCTGCCCCCTGCACCGCTTCAGCTTTAGTCCCATTAAAGAAACGGTTCAAAAATAAAAGAGGCTCATCACCGAGCCCCTTTTTTTATTGCCGCTTATTTTTCACTCTTTCATTTTCCGTTAAATACTTCTTGCGCAGACGCACGCTTTTTGGTGTTACCTCTAAATATTCATCTTCATTAATAATGCTTAGCCCTCTTTCTAAACTCAAGTCCCAAGGAGGAGTTAAAATAATTGCTTCATCTGTTCCCGAGGCTCGGACATTCGTCAACTTCTTGCCTTTAATCGGATTAACCGCCATATCATTTCCTTTGGCAACATTTCCTAGCACCATCCCCTCATAGACTTCAGTATTAGGAGCGATATATAAAACGCCACGATCCTGTAAATTCCACAGAGAAAATGCCAAAGCTTTTCCAGTGGCCATCGATACCATTGACCCTAATTGATTTTTTTCAATTTCACCAACCCACGGTTTAAAGCCGATAAAATGAGAACATAAAATACCTTCCCCTCGAGTGTCAACCACAAATTCATCGCGGTATCCTAAAATCCCTCTGGTGGGAATAGAGAAAACGATTCTTGTTTGACCATTATGATTTTTGAGGTCAGTCATCTGGCCTTTACGGCGTGATAATTTTTCAATTACCGTTCCAGAAGATTTTTCAGGAATATCAACCGTAATTTCTTCAAACGGCTCCAGCTTCACTCCCGCCTCTTCCTTCACGATTACTTGTGGTTGAGATACTTGAACCTCATAGCCTTCCCGACGCATATTCTCCAAAAGAACCGCAATATGAAGTTCTCCTCGGCCATAAACTTTATAGAAACTGGCATCAGAAAAATCAATCTTTAATCCGACGTTAACTTCTAGTTCTTTTTCCAAACGTTCTTTGAGTTGGCGGTTGGTAACAAATTTTCCTTCCCGACCGGCAAACGGTGAATTGTTAATTAAAAAATTCAAAGAAATTGTCGGCTCATCAATTGAAATCGCTGGCAGAGCTTCTTGATCGGCACTTTCAGAAATCGTTTCACCGATATAAATATCCGTTAGCCCAGCCACCAAAACAATATCACCGGCAATCGCCTCGGTAATCTCTTGACGAGCTAACCCGCGAAAAGTGAAAAGCTTGGTAATCTTCCCTGGTCGAGTATTACCTTCTAAATTCTCAACAAAAACATTCTGACCAGTTTTAATCTTCCCTTGATAAATTCTGGCTACAGCACAGCGACCCAAGAAATTATCATAAGCTAAATTAAATGGCTGGGCGGCTAGTGGCAAATCAACCATTTCCGAAGTCGCTGCCGGGGCCACATGTTCTAGAATTAAATCCAGCAGTGGATTAAGATTGTCCGCCAACTCATCAACCTTTAAACCGGCTTTTCCTCCTTTACTAATCGCATAAATCACTGGGAAATCTAATTGCTCATCGGTTGCTCCTAAATCAAGAAATAGTTCATAGACCATTTCCGAAACCTCCGCTGGTCTAGCGGCTGGCTTATCCACCTTATTAATCACCACGATCGGCTTGAGCCCCAGCTCGAGTGACTTCTTTAAAACAAATTTAGTTTGTGGCATTGGCCCTTCTTGAGCATCAACCACTAGGAGCACTGAGTCAATTGAACGCAAAACCCGCTCCACTTCCGAACTAAAGTCCGCATGCCCGGGAGTGTCAACAATGTTAATCTTGCTATCACGATAGAACAAACTGCAATTTTTCGCATAAATGGTAATTCCTCTTTCCTGTTCCAAGGAATTACTGTCCATACTAAAATTATCCTCCACCATGCCAGTTTGGCGAAGCAAAGAATCAGTTAAAGTTGTTTTACCATGATCAACGTGAGCAATAATGGCAATATTTCTAATTTCCATATTATTTATAATTTTAAACAAAATAAAACGCGACGTAGTAAGTCGCGTAGGCGAACCAAAAACTCCTTATATACTACAAGATAATTTGGTTAATGTCAAATTCTATTGCTTTAAAGCGACATCAAAAAGGGCTAGAAAAACAATGATAGTTACAATAATGCCCGCGATAAACCCGGATAGCGAAGAGGCCAAAACCTTTCCTAGGCGCCATTTGAAACGACGATTCTCCTTGGAAACAAAACTGTCTCTTAGGTCTTCCATAGTTTTATAGTTAATAATTATAATTTTTTCTCAATTTCTTCACCCGTCGCCATGTTCTTAATCTTATACTTTCCATTTTTTACTTCATCCTCTCCCATAATTATCACCTGACTTATTCCTTTCTTGTTAGCAAACTCTAAAGCTTTACCCACTTTCTGCTCTTCTAGACCAACTAAAACATTTAAATTTTGACCTCGAAGTTTTCGCGCTAAGCGATTAACCTCCCCCTCTAAACCGGGGGCTAGAAGAGGAAGATAATATTTATCAGGATAGGTTGCCTTAACTTGATCAAGTAGCTCCCAGCTTTCAAGGAACAATCTAGTAGTTTCATCACCTGGCGCAAAGCCAACCGCCGGAAAATTAGTCTGACCGAAAATCTCCGCCAGTCCATTATAGCGTCCCCCGCCAAACATGGCACGAGAATTTGCCGGATTTTTATCAAACACCTCAAAAACAATTCCATCATAATAATCAAAGCCACGAATAACCGCCGGCTTAAACTCAATCAAATCGCCATAGCCTAAATCCGTCAATGTCTTAATGGCGGTAACGGTTTCCTCAAAACCAACATTGTTTTTAAGCGCTGGGAGTTCCTTAACCAATTCTTCAAGACTAAGACTTGTCATGAATTTTTCTAAAATATTAACGGCCTCTTCTTTTAGTCCAGCCTCAAGAAGGCGCTCTTTAATATCATCCCCTTTTAATTTTTCCCATTTATCAAGAGTTCTGACCACTGAAATCTTAGCCTTTGAAGAAAGTTCATTAGCTCCACTTAACTCTAAAACGGCATCAATTAACTTACGATTATTAATCGCTAGAACGAAAGAATTCTCTGGCGGATCAAACTCCAGCATTAAATCAAGGGCTAACTGCAAAATTTCAATATCAGCTGACAGCTTGGCGCTTCCAAAAATATCACAGTTCAGCTGCCAAAATTCCCGATTGCGTCCCCGTTGCGGCTTTTCATTGCGCATGAAATTAGCAATGGAAAAATATTTCAAAGGCTTTTGGCTAGCAGGATATATTTTCGTAACCATTCTCGTTACTGACGGCGTCATCTCCGGTCTAATCGACAGTTCCCGGCCACCCAAATCAGAAAAAGTGACTAATTCTTGACCGCCAATATCCTCACCTGATTTAGCGCGATATATCTCTGCGCTTTCCACTAGAGGAGTTAGGTATTCTTCGAAACCATAGCGCAAGCAAACTCGACGCCAAGTATCAAAAATGTATTTTCTAATTAAAAATTCCTCCGGCAGCCAGTCCCGGGTTCCTTTAGGTTCTTGGTTGGATATTTCTTTATTCATATACCCTAATCTTACTATTTCTTCCCTTTTTTGGCAACTTATCCCCATTTTTTATGTTCCCTTTACTTCGCCTTTATCCTTTATTCAGCCGGAAGCAGGTACAATATGGCTATTAACTTAATAATTAACTAGCAAACAATATGAAAATTCTTATTGTCGATGACGAAAAATTAATCGTCGAATTTCTTAAACAAGGACTAGAGGCTAAGTTATTCACAGTGGAAACTGCCCTTGATGGCGAACGGGGCGCTTTTTTAGGGCGCACCGGAAATTATGATCTAATTATTTTAGATTATAATTTACCGCTTATATCTGGACCCGAGGTGCTTAAAGAAATTAGAAAAGAGAAAAAACATGTTCCGGTGATCATGTTAACTATAAGAGCGGAACTTGGAACTAAAGAAGAAATGTTTGCTTTAGGAGTAGACGACTATTTGACTAAACCCTTTCTCTTTGACGAGCTTCTCATGAGAATTAATGCGATTTTAAAAAGACCAGAAAAAGCTGAGGGTGAATTATTTAAAATCGACAATCTTAGTCTTAGCACTCGCACCAAAATTGTTAGGCGCGGTGGTCACGAACTCTATCTCACTAGACGCGAATTTGCTTTACTCGAATATTTAATTCATAACCGAGGGCTAATTGTATCAAGACAACAACTTTTAGAGCATGTCTGGGATTATAATGCTGATCCATTTTCTAATTCCATCGAATCCCACATTGCCTCTCTAAGGCGCAAGCTCAACCAAAACAAAAACCGCAACCTAATTCACACTTTCAATGGTCGCGGCTACAAACTAGCCCTTAATAAATTAGGGGAACTAAAAGACTAGAGAAGGAATTTCCGCCCTTTTAGTTTATCTGGCAAATATTCCTGCCTGCTATCATCTTCAAGAGGCGTGTATTTATAATCTCGGCCATAGCCAATGTCTTTCATTAGCTTCGTTGGCGCATTACGCAAATGAAGTGGTACTGGCAAGTTTCCCGAAACACCCACTTCTGCCTGAGCTTCATTATACGCGCGATAAACAGCAATACTTTTCGCCGACTTCGCTAAATAGACAACACAATGAGCTAAATTAACACCGCACTCCGGCAGACCAATGCTTTTACAAGCATCATAGGTGGTCGTGGCAAGCATTAGTGCACTATTATTGGCCAAGCCCACATCCTCTGAGGCAAATCTGATTAAACGTCTAGCGATATAAAGCGGATCTTCACCAGCTTCAAGCATGCGCGCTAAATAATAAATAGCCGCATCAGCGTCGCCACCCCGCATTGACTTATGGAGCGCAGAAATGAGATTATAGTGTTCTTCCCCGCTTTTATCATAAAGCAGGTTTGGCTTACTAATTATTTCTTTAATAAGCTCTAAAGTAATTTTTCCTTTTGGACCACTAGCTTCAATAGCACTTTCCAAAATATTTAAAGCTTTCCGGGCATCGCCATTAGCCAATTGGGAAATTAAACCAGCAACATCAACTGGAACTTTAGCCTTCAATTCTTTAGCGGCATAGTTAATTATCTCTTGAAGATCAAGGGGCGTTAAAGCTTCTAAAATAACCACTTTGACTCGAGAAAGTAAAGCGCCATTAACGGCAAAGCTAGGGTTTTCCGTGGTCGCGCCAATTAAAGTAATGGTGCCATTTTCCACCTGAGGTAGAAGCGCGTCCTGCTGTGCCTTGTTCCATCGATGAATTTCATCAATGAAAAGAATTGTCTTGGTACCTAGTCGCCGATTCTCTTTAGCTCGATCAACGATTACCTTTAAATCCTTCACTCCACTCGAAGTCGCACTTAATTCTCTAAATTCCGATTTGGTTTCTTTGGCAATGATAAAAGCTAGGGTCGTCTTGCCGCTTCCTGGCGGCCCCCAAAAAACTAAAGACGGAACCTTATCGCTTTTAATCGCTTGATAAAGCCAACCTTTAGAACCAATGATTTTTTCCTGACCCCGAAATTCCGCCAAGCTTTT
>CAYPWC010000020.1:0-8350 GCA_964414335.1 uncultured Gammaproteobacteria bacterium
TCTAAAGAATTTTCTTTAGCACTTAAAAATTGATAATCCTTACTAAAAAACTTTTCATACGGCTTTAGGGTTAAGTCAAAAATAACCCCCAACTCACGAGCAATTCCATAGTGGCTTAAAAGATCAGGACGATTAGATAGTGACTTATTATCAACCTCTAAAACAATATCGTCAGCTTTTAAGTATTTAGCAAAATCTTCACCAACCCTAGCTTCTTCTGGTAAAACAATAATTCCATCATGGTTTTTGCCAATTCCTAACTCATCTTCAGCACAAATCATTCCTTGGGATTTTTCACCACGAATTTCCGACTCTTTAATTTCTAAGCCATTAGGCAAAACCGCTCCCACTAGAGCCACTGGAACTAATTGTCCTTCGGCTAAGTTTGGGGCGCCACAAACGATGTTAAGTTTTTCTTTTTTAATATCCACTAGTGCTAGACGCAATCGGTCAGCATTAGGATGTTTATTAACTGTTAAAACCTTACCGATCACCACCCGTTTAAATTGTTCGGCCTGATTAATTATGCCTTCCACTTCAACCGTATGGTCTGTTAACTCGCGAACAATATCCGCCGCCGACACTTTTGACGGTAGCTTAACAAATTCTTTAAGCCAATTAAGAGAGATATACATATAATTAAAATTGTTCTAAAAATTTCAAGTCGCCGCCATTAAGCAAGCGGACGTCGTTAATATTATATTTCAACATCACTAAGCGACTTAAGCCAAAACCAAAGGCAAGGCCAGAATAAACCTCGGGGTCAATCCCTCCCGCGCGTAAAACATCTGGATGAATTAAACCGGCGCCAACGATTTCCAACCAGCCGGTATGTTTACAAACCCGACAACCCTGTCCTTGGCACAAGAAGCATGTATATTCTCCATTATTACCCGGCTCAACAAATGGAAAAAACTTCGGACGCATTCTAAACTTGGTTTCCGGACCGAATAATTTTTGACCGACAATTTCTAAAATACTTTTTAAATTCGCAAAGTTAATGCCTTTGCCAACCATTATTCCTTCTACCTGATAAAAAGTATGCTCGTGGCGGGCGTCCGTTGCCTCACAACGAAAAGTCCGACCAGGAACCAAGGCTTTAAGCGGTGCTCCATATTTTTGCATTAGTCGCACTTGCATCGGGGAGGTCTGTGTCCGCATTACTAAATCTCGAACACCGTCCTTGTTTTCTAAATCAATATAAAAAGTGTCCTGCATGTCTCTAGCGGGATGAAAAGGGGGAACGTTAAGGGCGGTAAAATTATAATAATCACTCTCTAGTTCCGGGCCATCACCAATAATAAAGCCTAAAGAAGAAAACAAATCCTCCAATTCATTCTGCACTTGAGTCAATGGGTGCAAGTGGCCATTGACTAGCGTTTTCCCAGGCAAAGTCACATCAGTAAACTCACTTTTTTTGCCATAGCTTTCAAGGGCGCCACGCATCTCTTCAAATTTAGACTGCATTTCTGCCTTAACGGTATTAGCCAGCTCACCCAGCTCTTTACGAAGTTCTAATCCCAAATCCTTTAATCCGCGCATCGCTTCGCTTAATTCTCCTTTGCGGGATAAATACTTCAACTCTAATTCCCGCAAATGCTCATTATTTTTGGCTTGCGCTAATTGCTTGAAAAACTCTTCTCTAATTTTTTCTATTTTATTTTTCATATATTTATTTACCAATAATCTAAATCCTAGCGACTCTTTTTATAACTAATCAAAAAAAGCTCAAAAATTGCAAAGACAACTACTAGCAAAAATAAATTCAACCAATTAAACAAGTGTTGGGATTTTAAAATTAACAACAAAACGATAAAAAGAGAAAACAAAAACGACTGTCTAAAAGCAACTTTAACCAAATTAAAGGCTAATTCTTTTTTTAAGGCAACAAATCGGAAGATAAAACCAATAAGGGCGGCTGTACCACTCAAAGACAGAAATAAAGATAAATAAAAAAGCCCGTAACCAAACCAGGTAGTCGCCTCCGGATCGACTAAATTAGCCACAAAGAAAAATATTCCCCAACAAACCAATGTTAGGACCGACATGACGAACAGATAATTTTTTAAAGTCATAGACCGTTAATTATATCAACGATTTTAGTATATTCTTGTTGATAATCATTTAATTTGTTTTTTTCCACTAAAACAATTTTTTCTGGAGCCCGAGAAACAAACTCGCTGTTAGCTAATTTTTGTTGCTGATTAGCGATGAGTTTTTCTAAATTAATCTTTTCTTTTAGCAGCCTCTCTTTCTCCTTTCTCTCGTCAATTGCTCCTAATAAATAGATTTCAATGTCTCTAACCGGAATCATAATCGCCTTATCAATCGCCTCGCCTTGCTCCTGAACGGTCAAGGCGCTTAAGCCTGTTTTTAAACTTTTAATAATCTCCTTCTGGCCACTAATTATTTCTGTCTCGGTGTGCCCATAAATAACGGCTTCAATCTTTTTTGCCGGCTCAATTTTATTTTCACTGCGGGCATTACGGATACTAATGATAAGCTCTTGAATTAATGCCATTTTGCTAGCAACGTCTGAATTTTTAACTTCCGCTGATGGCCAAGCGGCAACCATTAATAAATTTTCATTAAAACTCTCCCAAATATTTTCAGTCACAAAGGGAATGAACGGGTGCCAAAGAATTAAGAGGTTTTTTAAAAGGTAAATTAAAATTTCCTCTTTATTTTTTTCTACCTTGGCCATTTCCAAATACCAATCCGCTAGCTTATTCCAGGTAAACTCGCTTAACTCTTCAGCCGCTAAGGAAAATTCAAAATTATCAAACCGACTAGTAACCGTTTCAATTGTTTTTGCCATTTCCGCTAAAATCCACTCATCAGCTAATGTTTTTGCGGCCGGGCAGTGATTGTTTGGAGTAGAAAAATATTTTTCCTCGGTTGTACTTAAAATAAACCGAGAGACATTCCACAGCTTATTGATAAAATTCCTTTTTGCTTCCACTTTTTCTTCACTAAAACGAGAATCGTTTCCTGGGGTGGTTCCAGTTAGAAGCGCCAAGCGAAGAGCGTCTGTGCCATAGCGAGTAATCATTTCTAAAGGATCAACTCCATTGCCCTTAGACTTAGACATTTTTTTACCTTTTTCATCTAAAACTAAGCCATGTAAATAAACTTTCTCAAATGGACTTTCGTTCAAGGCAAACATGGTCATCATAATCATGCGGGAAACCCAAAGAGTTAAAATGTCATAAGCGGTTTCGAGCACCTGCGTGGGGTGAAATTTTTCCAGATCACCTTTTTTTTGACCAGCCTGTAAATTATCTGGCCAACCCAAAGTAGAGAATGTCCACATGCCAGAAGAAAACCAGGTATCTAATGTATCGGCGTCCTGAGTCCAGCCCGCCCCTTGAGGAGCTTCAACTCCCACAAAAAGCTCACCATTTTTATGCCAAGCGGGGATCTGGTGGCCAAACCAAATTTGACGCGAAATACACCAGTCATGCATGTTTTCCATCCAATCAGAGTATCTTTTATTAAATCTTTCTGGAACAAATTCCACTTCTTTAGTGCGAACAATTTCTAAAGACCGCTCTTTAAGCGACTTGTTTCCTAAGCGCTCAAATTTATGGTCGACGCTAATAAACCATTGTTTAGACGGAAGAGGCTCAATTGCCGTGCCGCAACGATAACAAACCGATAAATTATTATTTAATTCCTCCTCTTTTTCTAATAAACCTCGACGTCCTAACTCTTCAACAATTTTTTCTCGAGCAATAGTTGCGTCCAGTCCAGAAAATTCCCCAAAACCAGAATAAATCTTGCCATCCTCATCAATAACTTTAATTGAAGGTAGATTATTAATTTGAGCCATCTGCCAATCAACCATTGAGTGTGCCGGGGTTACGCCTAAAGCGCCCGTACCAAAATCTGATTCTACATTACGATCGGCAATAATTTTAATATTTAAAGCTTGTCCACAAAAATCAACTTTAAATTCCTGGCCAATATATTTTTCATACCGCTTATCCTTCGGATTAACCGCTACGGCCGTATCCCCCAACTTAGTTTCGGGACGAGTCGTTGAAATGGCAATGGGAAAATTCTGATCGTATTTAAAAGTATAAATTTTAGTTGTCTGCTCTTTATATTCCACTTCGTCATCGGCCAAAGTCGAATGACAACGCGGACACCAATTAACTACTCGCTCTCCCTGATAAATTACCCCCTCGTCATACATGTTTTTAAACATCGTCCGCACAGCTACTTGGCGCTTATCATCAAGGGTAAAGGCTAGACGTGACCAGTCTAATGATGCTCCCATTTTTCTAATCTGATGCAAAATCGTTCCCTGGGTTGTTTGCAAAAAAGACCAAACTTCTTCTAAAAATTTCTCTTTACCAAGATCCTGACGCGTTTTTCCGGTATCTTTAAAAATCTTCTTTTCCACTACATTCTGAGTGGCAATCGCCGCATGGTCTGTTCCTGGCAACCATAAAGCTCGCTCGCCCTTTAGACGATGGTATCTAACCAAAAGATCTTCAATCGCCACTGTAGCCGCGTGACCAACATGAAGCTTGTCGGTAATGTTGGGTGGGGGAAGGATAATAGTATAAGACTTGGCCTCAGGAGCCAAGTTTAAATTATCCGGGTTAAAATACCCGGATTCTTCCCATTTTTTATAAATTTTATCCTCCTTTTCGCCCGGATTATAGGCTTTGTCTAGTTCCTGTTTCATACATTAAAATTAACAAAAAAACGGCCTTAAGTCAATTAGCTTGCAGCTTGACTTTGGCCGAAAATAATTATATATTTAAGGGTCAATCTTAATAACAGAGGGCTGATTTTTAAGTTAAAAAAATGCTGAATTTAGAACAACAAATTAACAAACAAATTGAAAAATCAAAAAATATTTTGTTAATTTTTTCAACCGAACTAGAAGGCGACGCCGTTTCCTCAGCGCTCGCCTTGTCTTTATTTCTAAAAAAACTCGGCTACGGAGTAGAGGTGGTTGGACAAAGCCTAACCCAAGCTCAAAGCGCTTTCTCTTTTCTGCCCTCATATAATGAAATTCAAACCGGCCTCAACAACCTTCGCCGCTTTATTGTTTCCGTTGATATTAGCCAGGCTAAAGTTAGCCAAATAAAATATTCTGTTGACAACAATCAGCTTAACTTTATCATCTCTCCCTCTGAGGGCTGGTTTAAGCCCGAGGACGTTAGCGCTCGAGCCGGTGAGTTTAAATATGATTTAATTATTGTTTTAGGTGCTAATGATCTAGAGTCGCTGGGGACTCTTTATGACGAAAACGTTGAATTTTTCTATAAAACCCCCATTATTAATATTGACCACAAAGCAACCAATGAAGAATTTGGACAAATTAACTTTATTGATTTAAACGCCGTTTCTGTTTCTGAAATTCTGTTCTATTTACTTAAAAACTATAAACCCGAAATAATTAATGAAGATATTGCCACTTGCCTTCTAGCGGGAATTATTCAAAAAACTAAAAATTTCAAAACCTCAAACCTCACCCCCAGAACATTGCTTAGCACCTCTGAATTAATTGCCGCTGGAGCCAGAAGAGAAGATATTGTTAATCATTTATATCGTTCTCGCGACCTGGCCACCCTAAAGCTTTGGGGGCGAATTCTAAACAACCTCCAAACAGAAAAAGGGGAGGAAATCATCTGGTCAAAAATTAATCTTGAAGATCTAAACCAAACTAGTTCGTCTTTAGAAAGCCTAGACGAAATCGTCGATGAATTAATCATGAACGTTCCTCAGGCCAAGTTGGCTCTGGTTTTTTGCGAGAGCGCCGTCTCCACCAGTAAAGTGGTTATTTATTCTTTAAAAAACATTAATCTCTTAGAGCTTTTTAAAGAATATTCTCCTCAGGGAAACACTAAAGCAATTACTATCAATATTAATAAAGATATTGAAACGGTGAGCGCTGACTTGATCCCAGAAATAAAAAACAAGCTTGAAAAAATAAGTGCATAGTGGTATAAAATAACTGCCGAGCCATTTTTTTTGATCTCCGCTTGCAATCTTTTTTGACGATCATTATAATGGGCATATAGCTCAGTTGGTCAGAGCACCGCTCTTATAAAGCGGGGGTCGATGGTTCAATTCCATCTATGCCCACCTAACAGTAGAGGGCTCGTAGCTCAGTTGGTTAGAGCGCTACGTTGACATCGTAGAGGTCACAGATTCGAGTTCTGTCGGGCCCACCCTCAAAAATCTTCGTTTAAAACGGAGATTTTTTTATAGTTAACATTTACATTTACTAAAAAAATTGGTAAATTAAAGGAAACGACATAACTATATGCTTTTCAATAAAAAAAATACCACCCCGCCTATTTTGCAAAACAGTGACGAACCTTCAATCGCCGATTGGCTTAACTATGAAGACGACTCCTCAGAGGGACAACTAGCAATTGATGTTTTTCAAACTGAAAAAAAAATCATTATCAAGTCGACAATTGCGGGTGTTAAACCTGAAGATTTAAAAATCTCTCTCCATCACGATCTATTAACAATTAAGGGGGAGAGGTCTTTAGGCGAAACCGTTAAAGAAGAGGACTATCTTTACCGCGAATGCTACTGGGGGCCATTTTCTCGTTCAATCATCCTGCCGGCAGAAGTTGACGGCAAGCGCGTAGAAGCAGAGCTTGAAAGCGGCGTCCTGACAATAACTTTATATAAAAATAATCCGAGTGAAATTGAAATTAAAGTAAAAGATTAGCTCGGCTGCCTACTATGAAAGCCAAAAATCGAGCCATAAAAATGCTTCTTATTTTAGGGGCTTTTTTGTTGCTAACAGGGTTAATAATCGGCTACTTTAATTGGCGCCAAAAATACCGCCACCATATTTATCCCGGGGTTAAAGTGGGCGAAATTAATTTGTCCGGAAAAACCCATGACGAAGCTTTAGAAATAATTGGCAATCAAGTTTCTATTATTAGTGGCGAAGGCCTAAAATTTGAATCCGGAAACAAACAAGTCTCCTTGGAATCACAAGTAAGCTCTTTTGATTCTGACTTAGCCTATCCCGCCTTAATTTTTGATGTTAACGAAACCGTTGAGCGCGCCTTTCAAGCTGTTAAGCGAGATAATTTTATTAACTTTTTAATTTTTAAACTCCGCCCACAAAAAACACGGATGGTAACCGCCGCCTATTCACTTGATGAAAACCGCCTAAAAGAAGCTCTTAACCAAGCCTTTCCGGAACTAGTAATTCTCCCGGCTAATGCCAGTTTTTCTTTAGATTCGGCTGGCCAATTAAAAATAGACCCCGAAAAAATTGGCAAAGAAATTAACTATGATCTTTTATTGTCCGAACTAAAAGCCAATCTCAACTCTTTACAATCCCCGCTAATTGCCATTAAAACCCATTCAAAATATCCCGGAGTAGGGGCTGATGATTTAGCCGTCTTCACCGCTGAAGCAAAAAAAATTATTAATCAGGCCGGAATAACGCTGACCTTTGAAGATCCAAAATCAAAAACCTCGCTAATAAAAACTTGGGTAATTAAGGCCGACAAGCTCCTGATCTGGCTCAGTCTTGATAAGACAACTAATAAACCAGGTCTCTCCCTTGATCAGACAAAAATTAAAGATTATCTCCTTAATAACGTTTCTCCCCAAATAGACTTAGAGGCTCTTCGTCCTCGTTTTGAAATTAAAAATGGAAAGGTCTCTAGTTGGCAAGTTGGCACTAATGGACGAAGGCTTAACCCAGAAACAACCGCCGCTCTAATTAATGAAAAGTTTTGGGCAGGAGAAACAACAATCACTCTCTTGGCCGAGGAAGTGTTAAGTGAACCTCTCAGTCAAGAAGAAACCTTAAACATCCAAGAAATTATTGGGACTGGCCACTCTAATTTTGCTGGCTCTTCTAATAACCGCCGCAAAAACATTAGAGTCGGAGCTGATGCTGTTCATGGCGTTTTACTTGCTCCTGGCGAAGAGTTTTCCTTGGTTAAGGTGTTAGGCGAAGTTGATGAAGCTAGTGGGTATGTTCCTGAGCTCGTAATTAAAGGGGATAAAACTATTCCTGAATACGGTGGTGGTCTTTGCCAAATTGGCACAACCGTTTTTCGGTCCGCCCTGGCCTCAGGCCTGCCAATTACTGAGCGTCGCAATCACTCCTATCGCGTTTCCTATTATGAGCCTGCCGGCACCGACGCCGCTATTTATATTCCTCATCCTGATGTCCGTTTTGTTAATGACACCCCCTCTCATGTTTTAATTCAAGCTCGAATTGAAAAAGACGATATTTACTTTGATTTCTGGGGAAAGAAAGACGGTCGTTTGGCAACGACAACAACTCCTGTTGTTTATAATATTGTAAAACCAGCCCCCACTAAATATATTGAGACCGACGAGC
>CAYPWC010000021.1:0-6028 GCA_964414335.1 uncultured Gammaproteobacteria bacterium
TAAGTTCCTGGTGATCAAGAAGATAGCGGAGGAAAGGCTCATTGAGGACTTTCCGTCTCTGGTAGCGCTTCTTGACCTCATATCCAGTGGCTAATCCCTGATGGCCTTCAAGAACGATATTCTCGGCCCTAAGACGCAGCTGGTGACCGTAGGTGCGATGCTCAACTACCACCATGTTTTCATACTGAGTGGGCTCGCAGTCACAATCGAGGGTAATGACTTTATCACTACCAGGCTTCAGGTTTGTTTTCATTATATATTAATTTTTGTTGTTTTCAGTTGTTAAATTACGCCTTTTGACTATAACATATATAAAAGAAAAAGTCAAGATATAAAAAGACCCTATCAATGATAGGGTCAAAGGTCTTTGTCTATTTGTTTTTTTCAATAAAGACAATGCGGTCTTCCTGTCCCAGGGGGTCGTCTAAAGAGACGAAATCCCAGGTCCAGCGACCAAAGAAATAGAGGCTAATGTAGCCCTGTTTTCCCGAACCGTTTTTGAACAGGGTTCCGGGGAAAATTAGGTTATATGGTCTCCAGGACTCTGGAACCATATTAGCGTCATTAATGGCCTGCTCTGCTAGTTCAGCACTGGCCGGATTAATCCCTCTATGCTTTAGCTTAGAGATAATCCTTCCTGCCTTTTTTTGCAGACTCATCAGGCTTAGCTTATTGTCTCCCCAGCTCACTTGATGATGAGCATGCGAGATGACAGTTAGCCCGTCAAACTCAGGAAGAAGATTTTCTTTCTTTTCCATGGCTATTTGTTTTTTGTGTTTACGACCATTACAAAGTCATTTGGCCCCAACCTTTTCAGGGTCGAAACTTGGAAGTTCCAATCCCGAGGGAACTTTTCCATGAAGAGACAGTATTCCGTCTCTCCGGAATTGAAAATAGTCCCGGGGAAAAAAATATTCTTCCCTGCCCAGTCATCAGGGATGAGCCAAGGATGAGCGACCAGATACTGCGCGAAGACAGCATTGGCTAGAACCTGACCACTGACTGTCTTCTCGACTTCAGAGAAATATACGGCTAGGCCGCTTTCCTGCTCCTTAGTTCGAAACAGATGACAGCGCCTGTCTTCCCAGACAACGGGTTCAATTTTCTCATGCTTCTTGATTTTGAGCCTTGGTGAAAAACCGTTAGCCGGTCTTTCATTACAAGGAATGATGTGCCTGACATTCTTTATCTCGGCTTTACCAAGAAAAACATGTCTGAGATCCTTGAAACCAAGCTCAGCCAGAGAATTAACATTCTCTTCGGTAAAGCCACTGTTAGACAGCCTTCCTAAAAAATCAATAAAGGCTTGGCTCGCGATAATTGACGAGGCAAATCTTGGTTTTTCATCTAGGGGAGAAAGCTGTCCCTGAAATCTGGGTTTAACGATAATCTCCGCTCTTCCCTCAACGAGGTTTTTGATAAGGCGAAGATATGGAAAGCGGAAGAGAGCTTTAGTCTCCTCTTCGTCCATTAGAATAATTGCCTTAGCGAGCGCTTCCATGGCGCTCATCGGAAAAAGAAATTTTCTTTCCATTTCTCTCTTGTTTTAGTTTAGTATGTTAAAGTTCTTTGGTAAAAATGGGCATTTTTTAGGTACTAGGCCCCTAATTCACCAAGTGGTATTACATCATAAATAAATATTAATGTCAATGGTATAAATGGGGATAATTAGGCGGGTATTTAATGGCTAATTATTATATTGCCTAGTGACAAATAGCCGCGCTTCTTCGGGTTTAATGCCCGGGGCTAGCATGAGTAGTTCGGAATTACCAAAATGAAATAGAGATAGAACTTCTGGCCAAGAAATGGCGTAGTAACTGGCAAACAGCATCTTCCCTAAATCCCCATGAGTCACCAGCAGGACGTTCCCTTCCGGGTGGCGAGTATTAATCTCTAAAATAACCTTTTTAGCTCTTTCCATAAGTTCGGAGAAAGTTTCCGCCCCTAAAGGAGAGAGGAAATAGGTGACGGTTGAGGTCTTTAGAATATCGGGGGCACAAAGAGTCTCTACTTGGCTCACTTCTTTTCCCGTCATTATTCCAAAGTCACGTTCAATGAGGAGTTCCCATTTCTCAGGTGGGCTGACCGCTAAGGCGCTAGAAACCACCAAGGCCGTCTGATACGCTCTTTCAAGGGGTGAGCTATAGATATAGTCAAATTCAAGCTTAGCCCCTTTAATGGCCGCTGCTAGCGCTTCGGCTTGACTAAGTCCTAGGGCAGTTAAAGGAAAATCCCGCCGACCGTTTAGGAGTCCGCGAGCATTATCTTCATCTTGACCGTGACGAGCTAAGTAGATGGTAGCCATAGATAAAATTTAAATAAGAGAAAATATTAAACCAACGCTAATGCTTAATTATTAACACCGGCCCCAAGGGGTGTCAATAATCAGGCTAATAATCCCCAATTTATTGATTGACAGAAAGAAGAGATTGTATTATAGTCAGATAACGAACTTTAACAACACCAAAACTTATTAAAATGGAAACCGAACTACAAGAAAAGGAACTAAAAAAAATTAGTCGGATTTTCAAAATTCCTGAAAAAACACTAATTGATTTTCTCCACGAGGAGGAACGAAAAGACAAGCTCGAAGATCTCAAAAAAAGAGTCATCGAGAGCGGCGAAAAAGCCCCTGAAGGCCTCGTCAAGGCTTGGCAAGAAATTTGTAGGACCTGGAGTGAATTCGAAGAATTCTTTGTCGTTTGCGAACCGAGCCTGAAACAAGAAAAATTTTTCTTGGCTTGGCTCCGCAGCGCTTCATACTACAAAGAGAAGCGCGAGATCTATAAATGTCTGGAGAAAGACTCGGCCTTAGCCCGAAAATTTCTCACCACCTGGATTGAGGAGTCAAATATACCTGAAGATCTTCAGGAAGCGATTTCTCATGTAGAAAAAGACGACGAACTCTATAAAAAAGGGCTGAGTAAAGTCGTCGCCAACTATTCCCGCTAAAAAACAAAGGCATGGAAAGAAAAAAAGCCATTCAAAAAATCGCCGACAAATTTAATCTCAAAGCCGAAGAGATTGAATTTGCCCTGGCCTTTAAACCAAGGAATACAACTCCAAAAGCCTCCCCTGCTCCCAAAAGAAAAAGGAAAGTTGAGGAACCGGAAGAAAAGCCAAGACCTCAAAAATTCCTTTTCCTAAAGGAAGACTTTATTCTTCTGGAAGAAAAGATAAAAGAAGTTCACGAAGAAGTGGTTCGCCTGGGAAAAGAAATCGGAGCGAGTTGCGATGAAAGTGAAACCTTTCATGATAATTTTGAGTTTGAACAGTTCACCTTGCAAAAATCAATGTGGACCGAACACTGGCGGCGACTCAGGAAGATAAAAAGTAACTCAATGATTGTCTCCAAAAACCAAGAGATTGATCATGTGGGGATAGGAAATATTGTCGATCTCAAAATCAATGACGTTCTCAGTCAGAAAAAGGTTGGCAGCTTCCTGACGTTCAAAAATGATGACCTGTCATACGGCTCCCTAATCGCTAAAGCGATTATCGGAAGGCGCGCCGGAGACGTCATTGACGTAAAAGAAGACAAAAAAGTAATAATCATCGAGGTAATAAAAATTACCTAAACGATTATAGCAACCAAAAGGTCATCTAACGATGACCTTTTTTATTTTTAACTGTAAATTAGTTGATAAATGATAATTTTACCTATTATTTAAACAGGGATGCGCTGTTTGTTATCTTTAGAGCCTCTTTATATTCAATAAGTTATCCACAATCTTTAGATTATCTTTATTTTTTCTTTATATTTTCTTTAGATTATCTTTATATTTTCTTTAGATTATCTTTATCTTTTCTTTAGAATTTCTTTATCTTTCCTTAAGCTTATCTTTAGAATTTCTTTATTTTTTGTTTAGAATTTCTTTAGATTATCTTTATTTTTATTTAATCCTTTCTTTATTTTTTCTTTAGATTTTGTTAATAATCTCTTTATCCATTCTTTACCCCTTCTTTAGATTATCTTTATTTTTTCTTTATCTTCCCTCCTCCTACCAGCTTTTCTTCCTCTAGGGTTTGAAGAATTTTCACTAGTCCCTTGAGATATGCCTTAACCAGTTTCAAATCAGACCGGTCAACTCCCAAAGGAAATTTTATTAACCTCTTAGCAAAGTCTTCAGCCCGAGGAAAATCTCCAGGTCGATATGAAAACCGGTTACCAGGTTTACGATATACCGGAAAAAGCTTTCCCGGGTTTCTAAAGAGCGTTAATAAGTTTAGCGGCTGAGTTGAGCCGGGGTGATCAATATCAGAAAGACCTTTTTCTTTAGCTTTTTCCTCAAGCGCTTTTGCTAAGCTTTCGCTAGGAAGAAGGAAAGTAAAGGCATACCAGGAAGGAATAATTTTTTTATCAAAATATCCCGGAGGAAGCGTGAGTTTAGTTTCTTTAGCTAATTTAGAAAGAGCGTCTTTAGCTGAGAGCTGACGATATGAGGCTGCTTTTGGTAAATCATTTAAAACTTCACTAGCCATTGCGACTGCCAAGGGATGAGCCCGGTATTTAAGGCCAAAGCCGGTTACCGCAAACGGATATAATTCACTTTCTTTTGAAATTCCTTGAAGAGCGCGCTTATTGTAGTGTCCTAAAAGAAGGGCCCTTTCATAGAAACGGCGGCTGCTGGTTAAAAGAATACCGCCTTCCCCGCCGGTAACGACTTTAGCACCCTGAAGACTCCACGCGGCAAGGTCACCAAATGAACCGACAAAACGGCCTTTATATTTAGCACCATGAGCATGGGAACAATCTTCTAAAAGAAGTAGCTTGTGTTTCTTGCAAATAGCCACCAACTTATCCATTTGCGCCGGCAGTCCCCACATGTGCGTCACTAAAACCGCTTTCGTCTTTTTGGTGATAAGGCGGGCGACTTCTTGAGGATCAATATTTCCGTTAGCATCGCAGTCAGCTAAAACCGGTTTCGCTCCCAAAAAAAGAAGTGGCGTGACCGTGGCAAAGAAAGTATAGGCGGGGCAAATTACCTCATCTCCCTCTTTTAGATCGCAAGCGACAAACATGGAATGAATGGCGGTTGTTCCGGAATTACAAAGAAGCGAATAGGGGCGACCATGAAGAGCGGCAAATTTATTTTCAAACTCCAGGAAGATGCCACTTTGATTATAGATAGAGACGGCGCTATTAAGTTGCTTCATAACAGCCCGCTTAATAGGGCGAGTTATTTTCGGCCAAGTGAACTTGAGGTTTTTAGACATATTATTATTTAATTACCGGACACTTAGTGGTTAGAACTTTATAACGAATCGCTTTGAGCTCCCGCGCTAGCGCTTCGTGATCGCGACTTCTAACCGCACTGAAGAGACTGTGATATTTAAAGTCTTTATCTTTTTGACAATAGAAGGAGCGGCCATGAAAATCTAAGTTTAGTTCCCCGCCCAAAGAAAAGCGACAGCGCTTCTGGCCGCTTAGAGCTGATGACGGGCAGTGAGTGCGGTACGCAATCACTTTAAATCCTGGTCCTTTTTTGGTTTTATCTTTCTTTGTGGCTACCTCTATCAGCTTTCTAGAAAAATCACGATCATTAATTTTAGCCGCACTAATTTTTGTTCGGCCATAATCTTCTAAATATCCCCCCGCTACCATTTCTTTGAAATAGGTTTCTAAATAGGGATGGCCGATCGTCTTACCGCTATCTAGTTCAATGAATTTAAGGCGCCTAAGCCCAGACTCAAAGCAGAAATCAATTAACGCCTTAGTGCGTTTGAAGCTGGCGACTTTTTCCCAAGAAGACGAACCAGGTTTTACTAAAACTGAATTAACCTCCACCTCATAGCCGGCCTTAACTAAAAAGCGAATCGCTGCTAATGTTTGCGGCAGATATTTAATCGCCCTAGAAAAAGGCACCAGAGGAAGATTGGTCAGAGCATGTTCTTTAGCGTCTAAAGTATCTAGAGAAAAAATAATTCGCTTTAAAGACCCAAAACGGCGGCGACAATCACGACTACTTTTAAGGGAAAATAGCGGTGCACCTTTAGTAATGGCGGTTGTTCTAAGTCCCAGTTTAAC
>CAYPWC010000021.1:6038-8258 GCA_964414335.1 uncultured Gammaproteobacteria bacterium
TTTAGTAAAAATTCTGATTGAATTAAGGGTTCGCCTCCAGAAAAAGTCACATCAGCCAGCTTAAACTGGTCCCGCAGGACAGTAAACAGAAACTGATAGTCAGCCAAGCTAAAAGCCTCCTTAGTGTTTGGCGCCAAAAGACAGGCGCTTTCATTACCGATAAGATACTGACTTTTAAGTTTTTGAAGAGAAATCTTTTTTTGAGCCAAGAGCTTTTTGAAATAGAGATTACAATAACGACAACTATAGGGACAATTATCAGTCGCCACTAATCGGAGCTCCCGAAGACTAAAGGCGCTTTTATTCTTTGTTTTTGGCATAGACTAAGAGATTTTCTGATAGCCATAGCCTTTTAGAAACGGCTTTAGCTTAGCGTATGAATATTTACTAAGAACCCCACCGGCGATGTAATCCTCTTCGGTTACATCCGCCAAGCAGAAATCAGGCATTAAAAAAGACTGTGCTAATTCCGGGGTTTTAAATTCAAAATCGATTAAAACAAGCCCCTTAAGCTTACCACCAAAAACATCAATCTCTGCTGTGAGGTCACCATAGGGGAAAAGATAACGACGCTTTTCTATTTTTCTAACGTCAGCTCTAGAAATAGCCTTAAACTCTTCAGGCGTAATTCTAATTGTTTCCTCAGTCTGAATAGAGGCGCTCGCTTCACTAACTGGCGTCTTTTTAGTAATTGCATAAGAGTCGCCGCTTCTTCTTACCCGAAGCTTCGCGTGATCAGCCTTACGCGGTAAATATAAATCAACAATTTCTTTAGAGGGACACTTTTCTAAACCCAAAGGAAGGACTCTGGCTAAATAAGTACGTTCAATCTCTAATTCTTGAGACATATTAAAATTAATTTAATTTCTATAGTCTTAGATTACCATAAAAACTAGAAAAAACAAATTTTTATTGAATTTTTCGGTAAAATATATAAATTATCAGCTTACAATTTATAAGAATATATTTTGCCTAAATATTAGGTAATTTTATATTTTATGTTCTATTATACCAAACAAACTAACTGGTAAACTATCCCTAACCGACATCAACGTAAAACCCCTAAACAATAAAAAATAAGGCTTAGCCTTATTTTTTATTTAACCGGAAATATTATCTTAATTTAGCCCTCAATCTCTTTATCCAACTTATACTCCTGATTGTTGTAGAAAAAAACGCTCTCGTTTTCCTTATTCTTCCCGACTCTCATGAGTTGTGTTTCTTTAATCATTTTGACACCAAGTTTTTCATAACCTTCAAGATCAACTTTTCCATTATTGGCGAGATAAACCGCTAACGCGTCCAGATTCCAACTATGCCCCACTGAACCGATAACTAACGGGCGATCGCCTAAAAACTTCTTAGCAAAATCTTCAAGCCGTTTAAAGCCCGCCAGTTGTTCCTCGGCTAATTTAGTTGGGTTTGGTCCGACTTCCCCATCCAATTTTCCTTCATTTAAAATCCAGTCCTTAATACACTCTTCTTCATCATTGTTGTATTTGGTCAGCAGACTCATAACATATTTTGAATAACCACCCCTACCATCGCCCCAACGATTGGAGGTACCTAATTCTTTAACAAACAGCGGAATGTCAATGATAAATTTTTTATCAGGTTGCGCCTCAATTTCTTTTTTAACCTCCGTGGCGATTTCCGTATAACCGCCCTCATGTTTACTAATGTCTCTCTTAGTTATCACCGCCATATCATCATAGTTTTTCTCGCTAATAATTTTACTAATTTCTTCACCATAGATTTCGGCGGTATTTTTTGTTCGAGGTAACTCCGAAGCTCCGGCGAGAAACATCACCGCTCCCTTCGGTTCGTTTTTAAAGGACTCTAAAATCTCACTCGCTCTTTCTTTAGCCAGCTCCAAGCCTTTACCGGAAATCCCCTGGTAGCTAGATTCGGGGTCAACTTCAGCTTTAGGCTTAAGGGAATGTCTGGTGGTAAGAAAATTTAGAAAATTTTCCATAGTTTTTTTATTAATTAAATTAGCTTTTAATAATTTTAACTACCCCCTGATTAGCGTCCACTTCCACTTCATCGCCGTCATTAAGAACCTTTGTAGCAAACTTAGTTCCAACCACACAGGGCTTTTTAAGCTCACGAGCGATAATGGCCGCATGAGAGGTTAGCCCACCAAAATCAGTTACAATTGCTGAACATTTCTGCATTGCCAAAATACTTTTTCCTTATCACTTCAAGGCTTTCCTTAAG
>CAYPWC010000022.1:0-8251 GCA_964414335.1 uncultured Gammaproteobacteria bacterium
AAATTAAAACATATTAATCAATTAGCGTCACAAATAAATCTTCGTCCGGGGGCGAAGGCAAATGACTAACATCATTAATATAATTAATCTTCACATAAGCGTCCCGATCAATTGAAATCTTAGTAATTGAAGATTGAAAAATCTCTAAAGATAAAAAACCAATAACGTCCGCGTTTAAGATTCCGGTAATTAGAGCTTTAATAAAATTACCATGGGAAAAAATAGCAACTTTCTTCCCTTTATGGCTACGAAAAATATCCGCCAGTGTTCGCCGCGCATCAGCCTGAATCTTATCAAGACGCCGATCAAGCGATGAATGATGTAGTAATTTTTTCTTTCGTTTCTTTTCGGAGACATTAAAGTATTTCACTCGAAACCAATGCACCCAGTCGATCTCATTTAAGCGTTCATCGACTACAACTTTCTTTTTAGTCTTTTTGACATACAGACTAGCCGTTTCCTGGGCACGCTTGATTTCACTCATATAAACATGATCAAAATTCAAACGGAGCAATTTCTTCGTTAAAAAATTGCGTTGCTCCAAGCCAACTTTAGATAAAGGCATATTCTTTTCGCCCAATTTTTTCTCCGTCGTGTAATCAGGATGACAATGGCGAATTAAATAAATTTCCGTATATGGCCGCCTCGTTTTCGGTCTAATTTTACTGTAGGGGTTTTTATACATAATTTAAAAACTAAAGATTACGGGCGGCAAAATCCCAATTTAATAGCTGTTTTAAAACATTATCCACAAAATCAGCGCGCCGATTTTGATAATCTAAATAATAAGCATGTTCCCAAACGTCAAGCGCTAATAAGGGTTTTAGTGAGTGAGCAATCGGCGTATCGGCATTAGCGGTCTTTATAATTTTGAGATTATCCCCCTCTTTTATCAACCATGCCCAACCACTTCCGAATTGACCTAAAGCAGCCGACTTAAATTCGTCATAAAAATTATCCAAGCTGCCAAAAGATTTATTAATCAAAGATAAAAGTTCCGGACTGGGCTCACTCAAACTACCAGCAGGTCTCAAACTTTTCCAGAAAAAATCATGATTATAAACTTGAGCCGCATTATTAAACAACGCCGCTTGATTAAGACTACCAGCAGTTTTGATAATTATCTCCTCTAATTTAGCAACTTCAAATTCGGTTCCTGCCACTAATTTATTAAGATTATCCAAATAAGTTTGATGGTGTTTTCCGTAATGAAATTCCAAAGTCCGAGAAGAAATATGAGGCTCAAGAGAGGACAAAGAAAAAGGTAAGGGAGAAAGAATGAACATAAATTTAAAATTAAAATTAATTAAGACTTTCTTATTATACCAAAAAATAGAGGTGGCGGCTAATAAAAACTACTAAACTAGCCCTCGCCTAAGTCGTGCTCGGCGCCGAGAAAAATCGGGGACCGCTTTTGCAACTAATCGCCAGAAACGCACTGAATGATTAAGCTCCTCAAGATGACAAAGCTCATGAACAATAATATAGTCCTGAAGCTCGGGTTCAAGATAAATAAGCTTATAACTAAAATTTAAATTTCCTTGACGAGAACAGCTTCCCCAACGCGTTTTCTGATCACGAATACTTACTCTCTGATATTTAAATTTATAAATCTGATTAAAAACTTCAAGACGGGCTAAAACTAATTGCCGCGCTGCTTCCCGATTAAATAAATAGTCGCGCCGCGTTAACCGATCCAATGGATCATGCGGGCGACTCGCCTGCTCACTAATTTTGCTTAACACCCAGGCCGCCTGAGAATGAAGAAATTTCTCAGCAATAAGCGGGGAGATCATCGCTGGCCTTGTAAGCGTCACCTCCCCTAAACGATTAACCGCCAGGCGAAGACGTTTCGCTCGGCGGCTAATTTTTAGCGTATAATCGAAATTTAACTCTTTAAATGTCATGGAAACTATTTTTTCCGACCCCGAAGTTGTCCGCAGGCGGCATTAATGTCACCGCCAAAACTTAAGCGGACAGTCACCGCGACTCCGTTGGCCTCCAAAATATTTTTAAATTTTTGAATTCGCTCCGGGCTTGAAGACCGAAAACGTCCCGTCGGATTATAGGGGATGAGATTAACCAAATAAAGCGGTCTAGCCATTAGCTTTGCTAGCGCTAAGGCGTCTTGATCACTATCATTTGTCTCTTTAATCATTAAGTATTCAAACATCACCCGCCGACCGGTCTTAGTAATATAATTATCAACGGTTTTTAAAAGCTCATGAAGATGATATTTTTTGGCCACCGGCATTAAATCTTGGCGCAAAATATCATTGGCTGCGTGCAATGAAATAGCAAGATTTATCTGCAGCTTCTCGCCGGCCAGTCTTTTTATCCCTTCCATTATTCCTGCCGTAGAAACCGACATTCGGCGCGAACCGATATTAAGAGTTTCTGGATTATTAAGAAATTTAACAGCCTTAATGAATTCCTCATAATTTAAGAAAGGTTCGCCCATGCCCATAAAGACAATATTGTCGACTTTTTCTCCGCGACCTTCTTCAAGCAAATATCGAAACCAAAAAACTACCTGTTCAACAATTTCTTCTGATTTTAAATTTCGGCGCCAACCAAAAGCACCAGTCGCACAAAAAGTACAAGCCAAAGGGCAGCCGACCTGAGAAGAAACACAAACCGTATTCCGTTTATCCTGATTACGAATTAAAACAGTTTCAATCGCTTCCCCGTCTTCAAGGGTAATCAAGGCCTTAACGCTTTTATTTTTTCCCTGAGCCTTATCAACGGTGGCCTTAATTTCTAGCGGACACTCCGTCATTAATTTCTCCCGTAAATTTTTCGGTAAACTTGAAACCAACTGCCAAGAGGAAATAAATTCTTGCCACAAAGCCTGGTTCACTTGATTAAAGCGATACTTCGGTTCGTCTTTTAAAATATTAGAAAGCTGAGATAAATTCATTTTATTTTTTATGAAGAATAATTTTAACAATTTCGCTTTGACCGCTAGTTCTCATTGCTGGACCCCAAGTGCCGCTTCCGCTAGAAACAATCAGGGAAAAATCGTCTTTGGTGAATAAGCCATAACCAAAACCGCGATAGGCGAGACGAGCGATATAATTAAGGGGAAAAATTTGACCACGATGAGTATGTCCAGATAGCTGTAAATCAATTTCAGAGGCCATCGCCAAATCAATATTTTTAGGTTCATGAAACAATAAAATACTGGGCTGTTCTTTTCGATAGCCAACTTGATCTAAAATGGCTGCTTGGAGATCAAAATCTTTATTGAATGAATAATTAATTCCGATAATCTGCAGACCATCAACCGTTACCATTTTATTATCCAAAATATTAACCGGATTCCCTTTCAAAAGTTCAATCACTCGATCAAAGCCAAGATATAAATCATGATTACCGAATGAATAATAGATTCCTCGCGGAATTTGTAATTTAGAAAATGGGTGATTAAGCCAAGAAAAATCTGATTCCATTCCGTCGAATAAGTCACCAGTGATAAAAACCGCTTCCGGATTAAGCGTTTGCACTTTATCTAATAGCCTACCAAAAGAAATCTTACGATACACTGGCCCTAAATGAACATCGGAAATTTGCACCACCGCTTTATTTTCCCAGCTAGCCGGTAAGTCTTTGATAAAGACATCATAAGTCGTTACTTTGGGAAACCAAGCCTTATAAAGACCGAAAATTGACAGCGCTAAAGCGCCTCCTAAAATTAAAAACTTTAAAACCAAAAGAGAGACCGGCCACTGGCCACCAGCAACTAGCTTCAAAATAAATGCCCCAAAAAACATCAAGCTGCAATTAACCAAAAAGCCAATCCAAAAACCTGCCAAAATATAGTACCAGCGGGTAAATAAATTATCCCATTTATGAATCGCATAGGAAGCAATAACTACGCTTAGAAAAAGAAACAAAATAATGAAAGCAACTGTTATCTTCCCTTCAAAAGTATTAATTTGAAAAAGCTTAACAAAAGCTAGGCCAAATAAAAAATGGCCAAACAAAAGGACAAGGACGGAAACGGCAAAAAATATTAACTGCATCATAAATTTTAATTTAACGGCGCAACCTTTCGAGCCAGGTTTGATAAAACTCTAAATTATTCAAGCTGGCCAATTTCTGACCCAAAACCTCATGAAGACGAAACAAGTGATGGAGATAGGAAAAGGTGTGATTTTTGAGCTCACTTATCTTACTGCTTTTATTAATCGCTGTAAAGTCTGCGGCAAACCGGGCGTTATTAATGTTTAGAGTCTGATACTTGCCCCCGCTGGCGGTAAAAAATAATTTTCCGTGCCTGCCCTCTCTGGTCGGAATAACACAATCAAACATATCCCAGCCCATTTTAGCGCAACGCAGGATATCCTCCGGCGTTCCAATTCCTAGAGCAAACCGAACTGCTTTTTCCGGAATAAAACTAGCCGTTTTTTCTAAAATCTCAGCTAAGAAGTTGCCCTCCTGATCAACCGGGCGAGCACCAAAACCATAGCCATCAAAACCAATTAAGGCGAGCTCTTGTGCGCAACGCTCCCGAAGATCAACCTCCGCCCCTCCTTGAATAACGGCAAATAGTAGTGGCCTCTTAGTACCGGTTAAACGCCGTTTTTTAACTTGCTTGGCATACTCGAGTTTACATCTTTTTGCCCAAGCAATTGTTCTCTCCACTGCCCGCTCTAAGTCCGGACGCGAAAATTCATTCGGCGGACAATCATCAAAACAAACCATCATATCAACCCCCAGAGCGAATTGAATTTGAATAGATTTCTCGGGCGTCAAAACATGCTTAGAGCCATCTAGCGGCGATTTGAAAATCACTCCCTCATCAGTAATTTTTCCAAGACGCTTATTTTTATGAATCAAAGAAAAAACTTGAAAACCACCAGAATCAGATAAGAGCGGTCCCGACCAATTCATAAATTTATGAATCCCGCCAGCACGCTCAATAATCTTTAACCCGGGCTGCAAATACAAATGAAGAGTATTAACCACTAATGCCTTCGTCCCTGTTTGTTTTACCTCATTATTATTAGTTAACTTGATAAATCCCCGAGTAGCATCTGGCATATAAAAGGGGGTCGCTAAAACACCATGGGCCGTTGTTAAGCGGCCCTGGCGAATTCCCGTCTTGGTTGTTTTTAGAAGTTTAAACATAAATCCTGATCAAAAAATTACTGGCCAACGCTCCCGGAATTATTTAAACCGGCAATTTCATCATCTTCAAGTTTAGTGGTTTTAGCACCGGTCTTTTTATAAATCAAACTCTTAGTTTCAATATCCATTGCCTCAATACTTGAACCCGGTGATAAAACTAAAATCTTATTATAATCACTCTCACTCGGAGTAAGACTAATACTAAACTCCGCATCAGCGCGGTAGACAGAAACCGGCAAGCGACCAATCTGCCAAATCACTTGTCTGGTAGCAGCATCATATAAAAGACTGCCAACATTAGTACTGCTGCGTTCATCGTAATTTACATTGGCGGGTAAAGTGAAAACCGCCCTAGTTTCATTTAATTCATGAAGATTGTTTCTTACCGACCAATAAACTCTGAATCCACTCTTTTGACCAACTTTCGGCGGCAGCGGACCGTAACCGACCGGCTGATTATCTTCATTAAAATAACGAATTTGCTCGTTTAAACTAAGATCGCTATTAATTAAACTGATAATTGTATTGCTCTTATTATCACCCCCTTTAACCGTTTGATTATTAACCCCATACTGACCATAGGAAGTGATAGTTAAGTCTTTCCCTAGATCGCTTTCAGAAAAAGACAACACTTTAGCCGAAAAATTAATTTCCCCTTCGGCTCCCGGTCTAACTTCTGCCAATTCTGGAATTTCATTCTTTGTCCAAATAATTGTTTTACCAGAAATTGCCCCATTCTTCTCTGCTCTAACTGACTGAGCGTCCAGAAAGTCCCCGGCTAAAACGGCCATAATGACTAAATCTTTAAAAACATTATCCCCTTTATTACTATAACTTAGAGAGTAATTTAGATCTTGAGAAAAATTAACGGCGGTGTCGTTTTTAGAACCATTAACAAACAGAGTTAAATTTAAGTCACTTTTTACTAGTTCCGGGATAAACGTTTTTTCCCAAAATATATATGACTGTCCATCTTCAAGTTTTTTTTCTAAACGAACTTTTACTTCAGGATTATCAACCGGTACCTTTAATTTATAACTCAACGGAATTTCTTGACGACCAAGCTCTAGTCGCAGACCACTAATTTGCCAACTGCTCCCGCCCGATTTAGTAATCGCTAACTTAGTCGTTGTCGCCTCTGTCTCTTGGGCCTGATCACTAATTGCTAGTGGTGCCGCATCAGCCTCCTCCGGAAGGGAGAAAGTTAAATTAAAATCACCTAAATAGTTCTCCTGGAGATCAGAGATAATGAGGGTTAAAGAATTATCTTGTCCCAAAAAAGCCGTCTTATTATATTCTAAATCCACCCGAAAACCCGGCCCAGACACTACCGTATTAGCCGAGGCCTCCTTTTTAAATTGGCTAGAATAATTAAGAGGCATGTAGCTTAAGCGACCAGAAATGACATTAGCTGATTCTTCCTGATTAATTATTTTTCCGGAAATGGTAAAAGAGCCTTTCTCTCCGGCATTTAAATTAGGCAAGTTCCACCCATAATTACCGCTAGTAGGCGTAATCGAGGTTGAAAGTAAAATAAAATTTTCAGGGTATTGAATTTCTAAATATAAATCACTCAAAGTAAATTTACTGGGATTTCGATATTCAATTTGATAAGAAAAATCTTGACCAGCTAAAACTTTTTCGGGAGCGACAATTTTAAGTTCCAGGGAGCTGGAATCATTACTGCCGTCAAAGAAATAGGAATAAGCAAAATAAGCAACACCCACAAGTAAGCAAGTAAATAAAAGTTTTTTAAAGGCTCGGATAACAAACAGCTGACGACGTTTAACCTTCAACTTTTTAACGTTAACTAATTCTCCTTCCTTGTCCTTATAAATCTCCGAAAGGTTGGTGTCAATTTCTTGGTTCCGCGCTTCGCGATTAACCGCTCGCTCGAAACTACTAACCTCTTTTTCGGTCGGCACCGGACGCTCAACAAAGCTCGATAGGCTGGAATAGTATTCTTTCCCGACCCGGAGAATTTTTTTTATTTTTTTTCCTTCGGCCATATAAATATAATTAATTATTCTTTTCAATTAGAACTGACCAGTATTTATCTCGATCAATCTTAGTCGCAATTTTCCAACCAGAGAGTGAAAACGAATCCTCTTCTGAATGCCAAAAAACTTCAAGATTAGAGGGGAGAAGTAATTCGCTAGAAAAAGTGCTCGGCTTAGCCCCTGGCTGTTTTTGAACTAATAAACTATAGGGTTGAAGCGGATTTTGATCAGGATTAAGTAATCTGTTTAGACGACTTAGAAAGTCTGTCTCGACCACTTGGCTATTTAGAAAATTAAACGGCAATCGATACTTAATGACAATAACTGCGGATTCTCCGGGATCAACCATTACCCAATTAGCAAACACTGTTTTACCGTTTTCCTCATAAACTTTAGTGCCGCTTAACTCATCACTTAAAGCCCGATTCTCCTTCGCCACTAATTCATTTTCTTCCCAGTTTGCCTGTGGTAATTCATTAAAATACTTAGCGTCCGGCGCTTGAAAACCAATTGCGCTTAAAAGTTCGCTTCCCAAAGGAACATAAACCCGAAGCCAATCAACATTACGCACGCCAGTTAGAGGTTCGTTTTTAACTCCCGTATGCTCTCTGGTTATTGTCAGCGTATTAGTAATCGAACCACTTATCTCTAACTGACTAACATGCTCAATTTTTTCCACCATTTTACGATCAGATTTTTGTCCGGCAATATTAGTGTTAACTACCATTAAATAATCAAAGGGGCTATCTTTAATCTCGCCAGCAAAATTATATTTTGCCACTTCTGCTTGCAAATTATTATCGGTAAAATAAGCTAGTACCTGCTTCTCTGACAAACTCCCTTCTAATAAGGCTAGAATCTTAATTAAATTTTCCTGATTCAACTTCTGAGGCAAAATTTCTAAAATCTTAGCGAGCAAGTCACCAATAATCTTCTTGGGCTTATTGTCGCTATTTACCTCCAACTCTTGTTTTATCGCTAAAGATGATTCCACCACTAAAGATGTGGCAGGAATTCCCGCTAGCGCCTCGGGGTTAGTTTGAACTAAATTCTTATGTTCCACTACTTTTTGAACTGTTTCCCAGAAGTTGTCCGCGGTGATAACTAAACCATATTCT
>CAYPWC010000023.1:0-7970 GCA_964414335.1 uncultured Gammaproteobacteria bacterium
ATTAAAGCCGGCCGTTTCTATGCGCTCTGGGAAGACAAAAATAATAAGATTCAAACTAACTTGTGGAAGCTGGCGACTCTAGCCTTATCTCTAGGGGAAAAATATAAAAAAGATAAAAATTATTATTGGTATCGTTGGCATTTATCTCGGGGTTTGGCGAGTTGCGCTTTTTGGTGGGCGAGTGCGCGTAATTTTGCGAAGACTTTCGGTCCCTATGCTTGGAGTCCGGATGACATTGAGCGGGGCCTAGGAGATTTAGTTAGAAGTATTCGGTCGCTGAACGATTTAAAGACCAAGAAGCAGAAGCTTGAAGCGGAGAAATATTATTTGAAAATAAAAAAATTAATTTGGGAGGAACATTGGAAAAAGCATTGGCAGAAAACTATATGAACAAAATTTTGAACTTGTTTGCGGAGGATTTTGTCTTGGATTATTTTAAGAAAAATCTTTTACCCCTTTATCCGGCCTTTACCGATATTAATCGGGTAACCATTAAGGCCTATAAAAAACTAGTTTGGGAAACAACTTATCACGTAGTGATTTCTTTTGGTGTTTATTTTATTGATGTTAAGGGGAAAGCTAAAAAAGTGCCAATCGTTTGCGTGGCGCATAGCGACGAACCGCGGGAAAATGTTTTTAAGGCGTTAAGCTATTTACAAGGGCAAGACCTGGCGGCGGCTGATTTAAAATTGCCGCGTCCTTTATTTTTCTCTCCGGAATTTAATGGCACTTTTTATCGCGCTCTTAATGGCAAGAATTTACTTCACTATATTAAAGCTAAGGATTTTGCGACGGTGAGAAAAATGGTGGTTTTAACTGCTAATTTGTTTGCCAAATTACATTCATTACCAGCTGGATTAGAGGCTAATTTTAATCCACTTAATTCCCGAATTGAAACGGTTATTCCGGGAGTGGAAGTTATCTTTAAAGAGATGAGTGCTCGTTATGGCGATAAATATACGCCAACTTTAAAAGCGGCCTATCAGCAGTTTATTGCCGCCGAAGAAGAGTTTTTTACCTCTGAAGAAAAACGATGTTTAATTCACGGCGATGCTCACGCGGAAAATATTATCAAAACCGGAGAAAAGAGCATTGGCTTAATTGATTTTACTGACCTTTGTTTGGGCGATTTTGCTAGAGACTTAGGGTCGTTTATGCAGCAATTGGAATATAAATTGGTCAACAAGGTGAGCGACCAAGAATTTGCTCTGGAAATGAAAGATCTTTTTTTAGCAAGCTATCTTAAAGCGAGTGGTCAGAAATTAGACGCTAACCTAAAAAAACGTTTGCAGCTATATTATAATTGGACAATGGTTCGTACTTCAATTTATTGGTTTCTCAAGTTTGGTCATAGTGAAGAACGAGCAGAGGCGCTATTAAGAAAGGTTAGTGCTAATTTGGGTTTAAAAGAAACTTTTTAATAAATTTATCAGCGATCATGACTAAAGTTAAAAACTCTAAGTTAAAAAAAACGGGGCGCAAGAAAACAAGTATTAAAATTGCCCATTTGCATGTTTGGGATCAAAACAACAAGGGCGATTACGCGATTGTTTTGGCGGTTCAGGAACTTTTGCGGAAAAATTTTCCCGGTTGTCAGATTATTGATTTTCCCGTTAATGTTCTTAAAGAGGGAACTCTTCGGGAAGCAAAAAAGATTAACCAAGCGGATTTTGTGGTAATTGGTGGCGGGGGAATTTTTTATTCTTATTTTCTCCCTTACAACAAAGATTTTATTAAATCCCTAATAAAGCCGCTAGTAATTTTCGGAGCGGGTTATATTAAAGAAGTCGATGCCCCGGAACTCAAGCCAGCAGCGGCTAAAAGCGTTGCCTTTTTAGCCAAACAGGCACGCCTTGTCGGCGTTCGTGATTATAATACTAAGAAGTTTTTGGTAAAAAATGGCGTTCCTCTTAAAAAGGTTGAAGTGATTGGTGATCCAGCGGCGCTGTTATCAGAAAAAAAACCGCGGAAGCGGATAGTGAGTCAAAAACCGGTTCCTAAAATTGGCCTTAACCTTAATTATTCTGGTTGGCTGGGTTTCGGTAAGTGGCGCGAGGACATTCTGTCGGCCTATCAGAAAACAGCTAGTTATTTTCAAAAAGAACTGGGAGCAGAAATTTACTATTTAAAACACCATCCGGGCGAGGATCAAATTTATCCGGAGTTAAAAATTGCCGACCTGAAAGTAGTTGATTTGTCGCCTACTGCTCAGAAACAGGTTTATGGTGAGCTCGATCTTATTATTGGCATGATGCTTCATGTGGGCGTGATGGCTTTTGGTGCCGGGACACCAGAGATAAGCGTTGCTTATGATTTGCGAAATTATAGTTTTGCCGATTTTATTGGCCACCCGGAACTAGTGGTTGATTTAGCCAAACTGAAAACTGGCGCTCTCCTAAAGCAGGCCAAGAAAGTTTTTAAGCGCCGAGCTTGGTACCAGAAAGAATTTGCTAAGATTAAAATGGAAATCTCTAAGCAACAGAATAGTTTTTTAAAGTGTGATATAATATAAACGGATTATTTCTAGTTTTTTATTAGTTTAAAATATGTCTCGTAGAAAAAAAAATAGCAATCCTTTGGATTACGTTAGTTTGCCGGAATTTAATTTAGATGAGCGCGCTAAGCGGAGCATCGTCATTGTGGCCTTGATTGTCTTGGGACTAGTTAGTCTTTTGGGCTTATTCAATCTCTCTGGTCATTTTGGCGAGTTTATTTCTAAATGGCTCACACTTCTGTTTGGTTTTGGTAAATGGTTAATGCCTTTAATATTTTTGTATTGGGCAGTCCTATTGATTAAAAAAACAAAGAAACCTTTTAAGTTCACTGATTATTTTGGGCTTAGTTTGTTGTTTATTTCTTATCAAACTCTATTTCATTTTTTTATTAAGTTGGAAAATTGGGAAGCCCAAGTAGAACTAGGCGTGGGAGGTGGCTATGTGGGATTATATCTTAGTCAATTGTTTCATTATATTTTTGGTTTTTGGGGCGGAGTGATTGTTCTTGTTGCCTTATTTTTAGTATCGTTAGTTTTGGTTTTCAACACCTCACTGTCGCGAATTATTGGTGAGGAAAGTTTTCTAGCAAAAGCGTTTAAGCCCTTCGGTTTGTTTTTCAAAAACCTTTTCTCTAGCTCAGAGATAGAAGATTCGGCTGGACAAAAATTTGTCGCTGAAGCTAAGGAGGAAATTCTTAGTGCTTGGCAGAAAAAAGAAGTGAAGCCGGGAGAGCTAGAAGTGATCGAAGAAGAAGAGGAGGAGGAAGTTGTTTCGCCGGCCAAGTTGTCAGCTAAAGCCAATAAACCCAAGATTCAAGAAAAGATTGTTTGGCCGAAGCGGTCCGTTAAGATTGATTTGCCATTTGAGCTCCTTAATAATAAGTTTTCAAAGGCGATTGGTGGTGATACTGACGCTAATGCTCTGCGCATTCAAAAGACATTGGAAAAGTTTGGTATCGAAGTGGAAATGGGCGAAACAAAAGTTGGGCCAACCGTGACCCAGTATACCTTTAGGCCAGCCGAAGGTGTTAAATTATCAAGAATTACTACTTTAAATAATGATCTCTCACTATCATTAGCGGCTCATCCAATTAGAATTGAGGCGCCTATTCCGGGTAAATCATTAGTCGGAGTGGAGGTGCCTAATCGGGCCAAGGCCATTGTTGGTCTGCGGGAGATTTTAGAAGACCAATCTTTTAAGGATCGAAAAAATAATTTATTTGTCGCTTTAGGCAAGGATGTGGCGGGCACAGCTTGGCTCTACGATTTAACCCGCATGCCGCACCTTTTAGTTGCAGGCGCGACTAACTCCGGTAAGTCGGTTTGTTTAAATGCCATTATTGTTAGTTTGCTTTATCAAAATAATCCTGATGATTTGCGTTTTATCATGGTTGATCCGAAGCGGGTGGAACTCCCGACTTATAACGGCATTCCTCATTTATTAACACCGGTAATCACGGATGCTAATAAGACAATTAATGCCCTCAAGTGGTGTCTAAATGAAATGGAACGGCGCTATGATGTTTTAAATAAGGCTGGTAAGCGCAATATTCAATCATATAATGCTTTGGGCAAAGAAAAGATGCCCTACATTGTCTTTATCATTGATGAACTAGCGGACTTCATGATGACTAGTGGCAAAGAAATGGAGGCGGCGATTATTCGACTAGCGCAAATGTCACGCGCAATTGGAATTCATCTTATTTTAGCGACGCAAAGACCGAGCGTTGATGTTATTACTGGTTTAATTAAAGCTAATGTGCCGACGCGAATTGCATTCTCAGTTGCCTCTTTGGTTGATTCTAAAACAATTTTAGATTCTTCGGGGGCGGAAAAATTATTAGGTCAAGGGGACATGTTGTTTATGACCGCAGAGTTTGCGAAGCCGAAGAGAATTCAGGGTGCCTATTTAAGTGATAACGAAATTAATGATGTGGTTAATTATATTAAAGATAAATGTGGACCAGCTGAGTATTTAGAAGGAGTAACTGACCGCCAAAAAGTGGGCGGCAATGCGGGCGTGGGTCTAGACGGGAATCACGGCGATGAAGATGAATTATTTGAAGCCGCTAAAGAGATTATTGTTAAGGCTAATAAAGCCTCCACTTCTATGCTCCAACGCCGTCTTTCTATCGGTTACGGTCGAGCAGCTAAGATTCTTGATATGTTAGAGGAGGCCGGCATTATTGGTCCTTCCAATGGCGCTAAGCCGCGGGAAGTTTTGATTAGTCGGGAACAATATGAATCTATGGGAACGGAGGTTATTAGCGGTATTCCGGTTCACGATCGTGCTCGCGCTAGTGCCCCAGCAAGCTATTTAGATGAAGAGAATGAGGACGATGACGCTGAAGAAGGAAATGATGGCACTTTGGTTTTTAACGGCGACGCCAGTAGCGGTAACCACGACAATGATCATGACGAAGGGGAGAGCGAGGATGAGAATGAGACTGAAGAAGATAAAGATTTAGAAGAGGAGAGCGAAGGTGATTCTTCCGTTAGTGAGCTTAGTGCGGAAGAGATTAAAGAAGAATTATCACTAAGTCCTGAAGAAGAGGAGGCGGTCATTGATGATGAGAATGAAATTTTAGAGGAGATAAAAGAAAAGAAACAGGCCACTGTTAAAGAGCCTCGAGCCAGTCGTCCTTTTGAAGATGACGATGAAATGTTTTTTTCTAAATAATTATGCTTGGTAAATTAAAAAAACTTATTCCTCGGCGGCTGTTTAAAACTTTGCAGCCGCTTTATCATTTCGTTTTAGCCTATTTAGCGGCTTTTCTTTTCGGTTTTCCGAGTCGGAAGCTGATTATTATTGGGGTAACCGGTACGGCCGGAAAAACTTCAACAGTTTATTTAATTGCTAAAATGTTAACGGCAGCGGGTTATAAAACGGGGTTTACTTCCACGGCGGTTTTTTCTGATGGCGATAGGGAGTGGCTTAATGACAAGAAAATGACTATGCCCGGAAGATTGTTCATTCAAAGAACCTTAAGTCAAATGGTTAAGAATAATTGTCGCTACGCGGTAGTGGAAACCACGTCTGAGGGAATTAATCAGTTTCGCCATCGTTTTATTAATTATGACCTTCTAGTTTTTACCAGTCTGTATCCAGAGCACATTGAATCTCATGGCAGCTTTGAGAAATACCAGGCCGCTAAAGGCCGTTTATTTGCTCGTCTTAAAAAACTTCCGCCTAAATACATTAATGATAAACATCAAGTTGTTCGGCCGAAAAATAATTTAAAAAAATTAGATTTAACTAGAGTTTTAAAGACGATTATCGTTAACGGAGATGATAAATATAGTGAATACTTCTTAAATTTTTGGAGTGAATCAAAGATCGTTTGCTCTTTTCAGCCGGCCATTCAGCCCGAATCTTTTCTGAAAAATTTAAGTGCCGAGGCACAGGTAAAAGATTTTAGCGTGCTTCTCGGCGCAGATGTTATTAGCCAAGCACAAGGAGTGTCTTTAAATATTTTGGGTCAAGCTATTAACTTAAAACTCCTGGGAGAGTTTAATGCTGTTAATGCCCTTTTAGCCTATGCGGTTGGAAGTAATCAGAAAATTTTAGGAGAACGAATTATTGCCGGACTAGAGAGCGTTACTGGTTTGGCTGGTAAATTAGAATTGATTAATGTTGGTCAGAACTTTACCGCTATCGTTGATTATTCATTTGAACCAAAAGCATTAGAGAAGCTCTATCAAACCGTGGAATTAATTCCTCACCGGCGGATTATTCATTTACTAGGTTCAACCGGGGGCGGTAGAGATAAGAGTCGGCGGCCAATTTTGGGGAACCTGGCTGGCAAGCTAGCCGATATTGTTATTGTTACCAACGAAGACCCTTATGATGAGGATCCCCAGGTAATTATTGATGCGGTTGCCTCTGGGGCAGAGGAGGCGGGTAAGATTTTAGGGGAGAATCTCTTTAAAGTTCCTGAACGGACTGATGGTATAAAAAAAGCGCTAGCTTTAGCGGAGGAAGGCGATTTACTTCTTTTTACCGGTAAAGGCGCTGAGCAATATATTTGCCTTTCTGGCGACAAGAAAGTCCCCTGGGATGAGCGGGTGGTAGTTCGCGATTTAATTGTGGAGAAAATGTGTGTTGACAAAAGGTAAGGGGTGTTATATTATAAGGACATTAACACTTTTTTATCTAAAAAAAGTGATTTATCTAAAACATAATTAATTAAATAATTGTTAAACTCAAGCCAATTTGGGATTGGGATTTTTTTGTTAAGGAAATTTTTATACCCAGTCTTTTTTATCTGGCTTAAACCGTTTTTTTCGCCTGTTTTAAAATAAATATTTTATAAAATATACGTCCTATGTCTAAAAGAAAATCATTCTCTGAGCTCCAGGAAGTTATGCCCATGCCGGACTTAATTGAGATTCAGAAAGATTCTTATAGTTGGTTTCTCAAGGAAGGTTTAGCTGAACTATTTGATGAAATTAATCCGGTGACCGATTTTATCGGACGCGATTTAGAATTATATTTTGAAGATTACTATTTAGACGAACCAAAATTCTCAGAGATTGAAAGTCGCGAGAAAAATATTACTTACGAAGCACCGCTTCGCGTTAAGACAAGACTAGTTAATAAAAAAAATAATAAGGCGATCAACCAAGAAGTTTTCTTGGGTGATTTTCCTTTGATGACTGAGAAGGGAACTTTTATTGTTAATGGTATTGAAAGAGTTGTAGTTTCTCAGTTAATCAGAAGTGCCGGGGTAATGTTTACGGCGGAATTTACCAAAGGTAAAAAGTGCTATGGCGCTAAAATTATTCCGAATCGCGGCGCTTGGTTGGAAATTGAGTCCGATGCTAACAAAGTTCTTTGGGTCCGCATTGATCGAAAGAGAAAAGTGGCTGTCACTTCTTTGCTCCGGGCTTTTGGCTATGAGACCGATGAAGAATTAATTAAATTATTTGCCGATGTTGATTTGGTAAAGAATAAGGAAGAAAAAACTTTTATTGAGGCGACAATCGAGAAGGATGCTGCCAAAAATGAAGCGGAGGGCCTACAAGAGGTCTATCGTCGAATTCGTCCGGGCGATTTAGCTTCTGTTGAAAACGCCCGTCAACTTATCTATTCCATGTTCTTCCGTTTTGACCGTTATGATTTTGGCCGCGTAGGACGCTATAAGTTGAATCGTCGTTTTAACCTTAACTTACCAGCGAACAAAAAAGAAAATCGAATTTTGCGTAAGGAAGATTTAGTGTTAATCGTAAAAGAAGTTATCCGTTTAAATATTACTAAAGAGCCGGAAGATGATATTGATCACTTGGGTAATCGTCGAATTCGCGCGATTGGCGGTTTAATTCAGAATCGTTTTCGTGTCGGTTTGGCGAGAATGGAGAGAATTATTAAGGACCGAATGTCAACGACTGATATTGCTTCTTTGACTCCATCAAAATTAGTTAATGCCCGTCCGGTTATCGGTGTGGTGAGAGAATTCTTCATGTCTTCTCAGTTGTC
>CAYPWC010000024.1:0-7928 GCA_964414335.1 uncultured Gammaproteobacteria bacterium
AGGGCTAAACCAGGACGAAAGGCGGTAAGAACAGGATTACTCATTCGCAGCAGGGCGGCCGAATTACCTAAATGAATCCAGCGGGGACTGTAGCCCGCGAGTCGTAAAGTTTCTAAGTCGGTCATAAACTTCTCTTCCTGAACTTCATTAAAAATGGAATCTTCATCGGCCGAAGATAAATGAGAACAGAAACCGGTTATCTCTACTTTGTCTAAATATTTCTTATTGTTAATGATAAAATCTGGTAAATCCTTAATTCCCTCGCGGTTCATACCGGAGTTCACAAATAAATGAACCTTGGCTCGTTTTTTATAACGTGCTAATTCTCTTAAAATCTCACTACTATAAACCACAAACTCAGTGCGCCTAAAATCACATAACCGATAATCACTAAGCGCCATCTCGCCTAAAATTAGAACTTGGCGCTTAAAATTACGCCAAGCAATTCTGGCCTCAGCGAGATTATCAACCGCTACTAATGGGGCGCTAGTGTAATTTAGGATTGCCCCCATTTCCGCTAGTCCATGACCATAGGCATTAGCTTTTAACACGGGAAATATCTCCGCTCCGCGCTGCCGACTTTTTAGGTAATTAAAATTAGCGATGATTTTTTGGGCGTCAATTTCGATAACATTAAAATCACTATCACTGATGTTTAACATCTTTCGAAAAAAGCTTTTCATATAAAATTTAAACTACTAAGGCAAATTAACCTCACCTTGACCGCTACTTATCTTATCAAAGTCTAAATTAGTAGTTAAAGCTGACACCGTTCCCTGCTGCTCTTCCCCAGTTAAAGCATCCTTCGCATGATATCTAATCTCACTGATTAACACTGGCTTTTGGGCAAGTTGAGTCTCAGTGGGAATAAATTGAATTTCAAAGCCAAGGCGATAGCCATCTAAAGCCGGCTTAAGTTCAGAAACGGTCCAAACCACTTGTCTAGAAGAAGAGTTGTATTTAAAGTCGCCACCCAAAAGTGACCGTCTGTCAGTTATCTCTACTCCCTTTGGCAATTTAGCGCTGAAAACTAAATCATTAAAATCACCCGTTGCCTCCGCTTCAAAAAATACCCAGTAATTAGTTGGGAGTCCAACAATTGGTGGCAAGGGGCCACTCCCCAGCTGATCTCCTTGCGGACTGTGATAATAGAGTTTAGCGGTCCCCAAAAGTTCCGCGGTTAAATTTAAATCCGGCAAAGTAACAGTTTCTTTAACCACCTGACTACCAATAAAATATTCCACTTGGGCCTGCCATTTAACCGTTCGACTGGAGCCAGTCTGGTTCTTGAAATAAACTTTAACGTTAAGCTCTTGGTTTTCTTGGGCGGCTAAGGCATTTATTTTAATCGCCGTTCCCGATACCAGCACTCCTGAGGTAGCTTCTTGATTCTCTAATTTAAGTACTGAAAAATTTCTCTCAACGGTTAATAAATTTATTTTAACGTTTTTCAAACTAATATCACTTAGATTGCTGAGTTTAATTTTTAACGCCATTCCGTCTGCTAGCTCTAGTTTTTTTTCGTCTAAAGAAAAATCAAGATCAAGCGGGGGGTTATTTAAATCAAGCTCAGTGCTAGTAGCATTAGGTCGAAATAATTGTCCAATTTCCGGCCGGTACCAAGAAAAAACTATAACGCTCGCCAGAAGGAGAATAATAACGGTGATAAGAGATAGATCAAAAATCAAATGCCAACGGTTTTTTAAATAGAACCGTTCAAAGCGATTACCAAAATAGCGTTTAAATAAGTTGGGATTTTGAAAATTAAACATATATTTTTAGTAAAAATTTCTAATACCTGTTAAAATCTCCGCTTGGCCGTCACTGTTAATATCACTCACGGTCACTCTAACGCCACCCCGATAATTCTTATCATAAGCGAAAAAACTAGCTAACACCTTCCCTGCTTGACTGAAAACTCTGACATGAGGTCCGCCCCCAATTCCCGGCCCGGTAATAATTTCAATCTGTCCATCGCCATTAACATCGCCAGTCGCCACACTGACTCCACCCTTAAAATTCTTATCATACGCCAAAAAACTGGTTTGTAATTTTCCTTGGGGAGTGAAAATCTTTACCATCGGTTCGCTACCTGAACCAGGACCAGTAATAATTTCCATTTGGCCGTCACCATTTAAATCCGCTAAAGCGACATGAACGCCGGTGCGATATTTCTTGTCATACGCAAAAAATGAACCAAGTAACTTCCCTTGGGGAGAAAAAATACTAACCTGGGCCCCACCGCCGCCGTTTGGACCGGTGATAATTTGACTGACCTTACCGTTTTTTATTTCCGCCGCCAAATTAATTCGACCGCGATAGTTGCCATAGGGATAGAAAGCGGCCAACTTTGTGCCATCTTTCCTTAGCTCCACTTGGCCAAAGCCAGCCGAAAGACTGAAATCGGAAATACTACTAACATGATCCGGAATAATAATTTCCTGTTCACCGGGAAAACTATTTAAATAGGGGAAGAAACCATTTCTTACTTGATTACCGTTAAGATTATAGACCCGGTAGAAATAGCCATTGGTAAACGCACTGTTATTAATAGTCGTACTGAGATTTAAAATTATAGCCCCGTCCTGAGGGGCGAGTTTTAAATAATTAATCTTGAGTCCGGTATTAAATTTAGCGTCTTGAGAACCCTTGATTTTCCCCACTTCTTCTTTTTGAAAAACGTAAAGTTGTTCTTTATTGGTTGAATTAACAATCGCTGAACCATATTTGAAATCACGTCGCCACAAACCGCTTTGGAGTTCAGTTCCCCGATTATTTAAAAGATTATAGGCGGCTGATTTGGCTGGCCCTAAATTAACATTATATTCATCATACCACCAAGTCTGACCATGATCAGAAATATCATAATCAAAACTATAAAAACCATTTCCCAGTAAAGTACTGGCGAAACCAAAACGGAAACGGCGATAATCAGCCTGGTTCTTGCTCGAAGAATTAACGACGGTTACCGCGGGCGCAAGGTTAAGGGTGGGAATTTTTAAATAGCTTTTCATAGAACCAGTCCAAGTACCATCAGCTTCCCAGCTGGAAGGAAAACTTTCAAGCATCATGCCATTTAGAAGTCTTTGATAACCTTCATAGACACGGCCATTACCAACGATAATAAAGTCATCACCGGTTAATTCTTTAGTCTTAATTAAAACTTTTTTAAAGCCTTCTGACCAAGCGGCATCAAGACTGGAGGCCTCATCTTTTAATCCGTTATTATCGGCATCAATATTTCCCTGGTTAAGCCAAGAAATATCACCCCAAGTATTATCAAAAAATACTCCATCCCACAGACCACTGGTCTTAATTTCCGTGGCCACAAACTGAGGAAGATAGTCATGAAAACGCTCGCCACCAGAAAGCTCAGCTCCTAAAGTTAAGTTAAGCATAAAGTTCCCTGGCCAATTAGAAATCTTATTACCTGAAGAGTCTTTCAAATACCAACCCGGAATAATTTTACTAGCTAATTTAGTACGCATCTCTGCCCCCTGATAATATTCTAAGCCGTCAACAATTTCTACCGAGTTAATATAGGCTAAAATAATAATCTCCGGGTTCAGGCGCCTAATTTCTTGAAGTTCTAAAGCGCTATTTTTCTGCGCTTCCATATCAACAATTAGTAAGTCCCATTTAGCGAGCGCGGAAACTTGTTCCGGTTTTATTTCCCAAGGCAAAAAATAATTAGCGAGCCGAGGATAATTTGTTTTCACAGTCGCTGCTTCTAGACTGCTAGGCAAAACAAACATTAATCCTAAAACTAGGAAAAGCCCAAAATAACTAATGGAAAAATAGAGACGCTTCATGTCCTTACTGGCGCTTAGCCGTTATTTTTTTATAGCCTTTTGGTAAATAGTTTCGTAACGCTTTGGGGATAATAATACTACCGTCGGCCTGCTGATTATTTTCTAGAATCGCGATTAGACATCTAGTAATAGCAATCGCAGTTCCGTTTAGCGTATAAACCAATTCTTTCTCCCCGTTTTCTTGGCGATATTTTATATTCATCGCTCGTGATTGAAAATCACTGCAGTTAGAGGTTGAGGTAACTTCCGCGTAGGCTCCTTGACTGCCGTCACTGGCTGGTTTTCCTGGCATCCAGGCCTCAAGGTCATAGGTTCTAATAGATGGTGTTCCTAAATCAGCGGTACAGTGATCAATGACCCGAAAAGGTATTCCTAAACCGTTAAAGATTTCTTTTTGAATTAAAAGCATTTCCTCGTGCGCTTTTTCTGCCTGATCTGGTTTTACGTATTGAAACATTTCAATTTTAGTAAACTGATGGACACGGAAAATACCTTTTGAAAATTTAGAATAACTGCCCGCTTCCGTTCGAAAACAATGAGAGACGGCCGCATATTTCTTTGGTAGTTCCTTCTCTTCCAAAACTTCATTCTGATGATAGCCACCCATGGTAATTTCCGCCGTGCCAATTAAACAGAGGTCTGAGTTTTCTAAGTTATAGACCTGAGTTGATTCTCCGCGAGGATTAAAACCAAGCCCTTCAAGGACTTCTTTCTTAGCGACATCCGGAGTGGTAAAGGGGGTGAAACGATGGCGGAGTAAAATATTTAAAGAATACTGGATTAAAGCATATTCTAATAGTGCCAATTCATTTTTTAGATAATAAAATTTTGCTCCACTCACTTTAGTGGCCCGATCAAAATCAATTAAGTCTAAACTAGCAGCGAGCTCCACATGATCTTTGGGCGTAAATTTAAATTGAGGAATTTTTCCGCAAATCTCTAAGACGGGATTATCATCTTCATTGTCACTCACTTTCACCTCTGGATGCGTCAAATTCGGGACCGCCATGATTAATTCTTTAAGACTAGCCTCCTTGGTGGCCAAAGACTCTTCTTGGACTTTCATGGCCTCACCTAAGGCTTTCATCGCCGCGATTGTTTCTGACGTCGGCTTAGTTTTTGATGCTTGATTGCGCTCCGCTCGCGCTTTTTCAATACTAGCAATTAACGTTCTGACTTCTTGGTCTAACGATAACAATTTGTCGACATCAACTGTTGCCAAACGATTCTGACAATTAGTTTTTACCAGGTCCGCGTTCTCACGGATAAATTTCAAATCTAACATATAATAATAATTAATTAATCACTTCCCCGCCAAAAGTCTTTAGGAGATCGGAAATTAAGCCACTACCGGCCTTCTCTTCGGAAGGGTTCGTCACCGCCAATTTTTCGGGAGCGGGCGTAACCGCTTCCGTTTTCATTTCCAAGTTTTCATCAATAGCCGAGCTAACGGTTAAGCCGGAACCGAAAACTTCACTGAGGGTATTTTCAACAATGCTCTTAATAGCGGCATCATTTACTCTGTCTTGATGAAATTTATATTTAAAGACAATTTGCAAACAACCTTCTTTAATTTCCTGAGGCTGACAATTTTGGAGCACGAACGACAGCGAGTGATTATACTTCTTTATCTTCACCAAAAACTCCGGCCATTTTTCTAAAACCTCTTCTTGACTTAAATTAACAATCGTCCGACCAAAAACAGTTTTTACCGCCGGTGCCTCTGGAGTTTTACTCGCTACCGGCGTCGAAACACCAGCCGGCTTAACTGGACTCACATTTGTTTTTGGCGCCGAAGAAGTAATTGGCGCAGTTGGCTTTGAAATATTAGTTGTTGGCGCTGATAGACACAGATCAATAATTGCTAACTCTAGAGGTAGCTGTGTGATAAGCGAATTGCGACTATCGTTATAGGCATCTAAAAAGCGCTGAGTAAAGACTAGCAGCTGATCGAAACTCAGAAGACTAGTAATCGCGGCCACTTTTATCTCTAAACTATCACCGAGGTTAAGTCCTAAATTATCACTTAAACTAGGATTAACTTTGGTCAGAATAATTTTTCTAAGAAGAGCAATTAATTCACCATTAAAGTTTTTTAAATTAACACCGCTATCAACTAAGCTATTAACTAAAGAAATTGCTTTCGCTACGTCTTTACGGCTCAAGTGTTCAAGCAGACTAACCGCCTCATGGCTACTGTAGTGCGGAATAACTAATTCCACTTGCTCTAAGGTAATTTTTTTATCACCTAGGGAAAAGATTTGTCCGAGTAAGCTCTCAGCGTCACGCAAATGGCCACCTGAACGGCGCGCCACTGCTTCTAAGACTTCTTGATCAACTTCAATTTTTTCTGCCTGCGCAATTAGATTTAACTTCTTAACAATGTCGGCTACACCAATTCGTTTAAAATCGAACCGTTCACAGCGAGAGATAATCGTCAGGGGCACTTTCTGAATTTCCGTCGTACAGAGAATAAACATTACATGAGTTGGCGGTTCTTCAATGATTTTAAGTAAAGCATTGAACGCTGAAGCGGACAACATGTGAACTTCATCAATAATAAAAACCTTGAACTTCGAATTAGCTGGAGCCAGTCGAGAAAAACTAATAATATTTTCCCGAACATTATCAACCCCGGTATTAGAGGCGGCATCAATTTCGACCACATCCAAATTCTTTCCTGAAGTCGTGGAAACACAATTAGCGCATTTATTGCAGGGCTCAAAACTTCCCTCTTCCCGCTTTAGACAATTAACTGTTTTCGCCAAGACCCGGGCTAAAGTTGTTTTGCCAACAGCTCGGGGGCCACAAAATAAAAACGCCTGAGCTAGCTTGCCCGCCTTAATTTCATTTTGCAAAGTAATTTTAATGTGGTTCTGTCCCAAAACTTCCGAAAAATTCTGAGGACGATAATCGCGATAGAGAGTAGACATAGGTAATTCTTTATTAACTATTAAATAACTGACTGAGATTTACTGGCAAGCGGTTTTTCTTCTGCTAGAGATAAACTGGCGCGCTGTCTAATTTCCGCTTCAATTAACCTGGCATTTTGACCATACTTCAAGCGGGAAAGCGCTCTAATCTTTTTAGCCACTTCCCGATCAGCTAATCCTAAAAGCGGCCAAATAGTGTTAAGCGAAAACGGTCTAGTCGCGCTATTATCCACTAGGAGTTTAGCGCAAGCCATTCCTTTATTTACATTAATTAAATCATATTGGTTAAAGACCGGAGAAAATTCTTTGACTAAAAATTCCGCATCTTCTGAGCCGACTTTAAAAGAAACCATTGTGCCCACGTTACCAAAAACGGCATTTTTAATCTCATGATTATTATTCTTCGACAACTGGCCAATGTATTGATGGGCAATAATTAAATTCAAGGCATATTTACGCGCCTCAGAGAGAATCTGACAAATAGATGAGGTGGTAAAGTTCTGAAATTCATCAATATATAAATAGAAATCTTTGCGCTCTTCAGGCGGTAAGTCGGTGCGCGATAAAGCAGCCATTAAAATTTTTCCTACTAAAATCATCCCTAAAAGATAAGCATTCATCTCGCCCACTGTTCCTTTGGGAAGATCAATTAAAAGGATTTTCTGCTTGTCCATTACTTCCCGGAGATTAAAGGCACTCTTTTGCTGACCAATAATCGGACGCATCATATCATTAGAAATAAACGAGGTGAGTTTAGAAGTGATATAAGGAACGATATTGGCTAGGGCCGCTTCCCCGCCGGCTTTCTCCGCTTCTTTGCGCCAGAAATCAACAACGGTCTGATTATGACACCGGTTAAGCTTATAGCGTCTAAAATCAGCATCGGCTAACACTTTCGGAATTTCCATTAACGTCGAGCCGGATTCAGGATCATCCATGACAAGCAGCATCGCATTGCGCATATACTGCTCAAACATTGGACCACCGGTCGCTTTAAGGTCATACAACTTATCAAAAATGCCAATCATCTCGTTAATAACAAAGCTTTTCTGCTCCGGATACTGACTATCATATTCTAGTAAGTTCAGGGCTAGTGGTCGCTCAATATCTCCAGGAGAAAAAACGATTACATCCTCTGAACGCTCCGGCGGAATGCGCTCTAAAATATCTTGAATCAAGTCAC
>CAYPWC010000025.1:0-7777 GCA_964414335.1 uncultured Gammaproteobacteria bacterium
CCGGTCTTTAGGTGTGCCTAACGATGCTTATAGCGACCACAAATCAAAGGGAACTTATGGTTTTATCGCTAACGAAGAACTCATCTCATCTAATGAGCCGGTGGATTTAAGTGTTTATGAAGTGATTTTAATTTTAGATTGCGGTTCGTTAGCGCGGACTAATTTAGAGGGGAAAATTAGGGAACTGTTAACAAGGGATAAAAGGCCGTATTTAATTGAGTTTGATCACCATGAGCCGCAGGAGGCTTTTGCTGATTTAGAAATTAGAGATGCTAGCCGCGCCTCAACAACAGAAATTATTTATCAATTTCTTAAGGTTAACAGTCTTCCTATCACTAAGACTTTGGCGGATTGTATTTTAATCGGCTTAGTTACTGATACGGGTCATTTCTTACACGCTAATTCTTCGCGGGAAGCGTTAGCGGTTTCTTCAGAGATGCTTTTGCGCGGCGCATCGCTTCCTAAGATTTTAGATAAGACGATTCATAATAAAAGCTTTTCAACCCTAAAGGTTTGGGGAAAGGCCCTAGAGAATATGAAGTTTGATGCCTCAACTGGCTTAGCCTCTTCGGCGCTATCATCTTTAGAGCTTAAGGAAATTCTCAGTCCCGAGGAAAGAGAAAATCATTCTGACTTGTTTGGTGATATTGTTGCTTTTCTTAGCTGTCTAGCCGGGGTGACAGTCGCTCTTTTGCTTCGAGAGGATGAGGGTAAAATCAAAGGGAGCCTGAGAACTAACTCCGAGGAAATTGATGTCGCCGAAATCGCCCGGAAATGGGGTGGTGGGGGGCACAAGAAGGCTGCCGGCTTTGCTCTCTTCGGAAAATTGGTGGCGACCGATAAGGGGTGGAAAGTAATAAAAAGTTAATAACTTAATATAAAACCCCGGATTTGTTTCCGGGGTTTTTAGTTATTTTTTTCTGGTTTGGTTTTTGTCGCGCCACTCTTTAATTTTTTTATGATCGCCAGAGAGAAGTACTTTGGGAACGGGATATTTTTTAGTGCCAACTTTGAATATTTCAGGTCTGGTATATTGAGGGTATTCCGTCACCCCATCTTCCGAGTGAGACTCCTCAATAATACTTTCTTTATTCCCTAGAACCCCGGGTAGAAGGCGGGTGACAGAGTCAATAATTGTCAGGGCGGGCAGTTCGCCGCCGGTAAGAACATAATCGCCAACGGAAATTTCTTCATCGATAAAGTTCTTTAAACGAGCATCTACCCCTTCGTAGCGGCCACAAATAAAAATTAACTCCTCAAGTTTGGCATATTTTTTAGCAAGCGCCTGGTTCCAGGTTTTTCCGGCAGCAGAAAGTAAAATCACCTTTCGTTTTTTAGGGCTAACCTTTTTATTAATTTTCGTTATTTTGGCTAGAGCTTTATAGAGAGGTTCGATTTTCATTAGCATCCCGGCACCGCCGCCGTAGGGAGCATCGTCTACAGTTTTATGTTTATCAGTAGTCCAGTCCCTAAGATCATGAACTTGGAGGTGAATTAGTTTTTTCTCTTGAGCGCGCTTAAGAATACTCTCGTTAAGATAAGAATCGAAGATTTGAGGGAAGATTGTAAGAAGTTGAAATTTCATAAAGAAATAGTTATAGAAGTATTATACCAAAAAGGCGCCATTTTTACACGGCGCCTTTTTGTTTATTCAATTTTTTTGATTTAGATTTTTAAATCATCAATCGCAGAAGTATCAACATCTTCATGTTCATGGCGATCGCTAGACATGCGGCGATTACCACCCTCTGGATCATAGATTTTTAGGTTGACGCGAGAATTGTTTTTAGCACCGACAATTTTTAGCAAAGTGCGGATCGCTTGTGCGGTCTGACCTTTGCGGCCGATGACATAACCCATGTCAGCCGGATTGATTTTAAGGGTCAATAAGACACCTCTTTCGTCAATCGTTCTGTCTACTACCACATCGTTCGGATTACCAACGATTTGTTTTACAACAGTCTCTAAAAACTGCTTGTCTTGTTCTACCATACGTTTGTTTTCGTCTTTCAGGATTTGAGCGGTTGCCCGCAGTCAAAGTCGAAAGAATGTTATTAAATAACTGCTTTTAAGCAGACTTATATTAAAATTCTAACATGAACAGGGAAATTGTCAATTTACAATTAAGCTTAACTTCTTAGGCGTTTTCGACTGGAGTTTCGGCGGCGACCTCTTCAGTTACCTCTTCGGTGGCTACTGGAGCCTCTTCGGCTACCGGAGCAGCACTAGCGGCAGCCTTTTTATCAGCCTTAGCCTTGATTTGACCTAAGCGCTTTTCGCTGGCTTTACCAGGTTTGGAGGCGGTTACTTTTTTGCCATCAATAATCTTTTTTTCTACTAAAAGATTGTTGACTGAGGAAGTCATCTGAGCGCCTTTTGAAAGCCAATAATTGATTCGCTCGGCTTTAGCCGCTAATTCTTTAGAATGGGGGTTATATGACCCTAAAATCTCAAGAACGTCTCCATATGGATCACGACTTTTCTCGGAAATTACTAACCGAAACATTTTTTTGTTGGTTTTTCCGGTTTTAGACAGTTTGATTGCTAACATAATTTTGTTTTTTCAGTATTATTTTATATTGGAAAATAATAGCTTAATATTAGTTAAAAGTCAATAAGGGCTTAACTTCGGCTTGGTCTTGAACCAAAGCGACTTGGTCTGGCTGGACCATGACCATTGCTGCCGAAACTAGGGCGAGAACCGCCAAAGCCACCGCCGGTTGATTTGCCTTTCTCATCTTTCCAGAGGTCGGCGTTTTCGCTTAGACCTTTCATGGTTAGATTAACTCGGCCTTGATCATCAATTTCCTTAATTTTTACCGTTACTTCGTCTCCGACTGACAAGAAGTCGCTAGGTTTTTCAATGCGATAGGGGGCTAGTTCACTAACATGAACCATACCATCTTGATTAGCATTTAAAGCGACAAAGGCTCCGAAATCAAGAATTCTAACTACTTTGCCTTTAACAATTTCACCGGCGGTAAAGACGTGGACAATTTCTTTTACTTGTTTAACCGCTTCCGCTACCATCTTTGAATCGGTGCCACAAATCATTACGAGGCCGTCATCTTCAATATCAATACTAACTCCAGTTTCGTCGATAATGCGGTTGATAATTTTTCCGCCCGGACCAATGATGGCGCCAATTTTTTCAGGATCAACATTAAAGCTGATAATTCTTGGAGCATAGGGTGATAGTTCAGCACGAGGAGCGCTAATGGCAGTGGTGACCACACTAAGAATTTGGTTTAAAGCCACGCGTCCTTGAGTTAATGTTTGTTTAATGATTTCTTCAGTTAGACCGTCAGTCTTGGTATCAAGCTGAATGGCGGTAAGACCGGTGTCAGTTCCGGTAATTTTGAAATCCATACCACCGTCACCATCTTCAAGGTCTTGAATATCAGTTAGAACAGTCCATTTAGTCATATCATGGTTTGAAGCTAGTCCCATGGCGATGCCTACTACTGGTTTTTTAATTGGAACACCAGCATCCATTAAGGCAAGCGTGGAGGCACAAGTTGAAGCCATGGAAGATGATCCGTTTGAGCCTAAAGTTTCACTCACTAGACGAATAGTATAGGGGAACTCTTCTTTAGTGGGAATCATCGGGAGTAAAGCCTTTTCTGCTAAAGCACCATGACCAATCTCTCGACGACCAGTTCCTCTAAGCGGTGAAGCTTCACCGACGGAATATGGCGGGAAATTATAGTGATGCATGTAGCGTTTTTTGCTTTGACCATCAAGCCCTTCAAGGGATTGTTCTAAACCAGGTGCCCCTAAAGTAACAATTGACATGACTTGAGTTTCACCACGAGAGAATAGGGAAGTTCCGTGATCGCGGGGTAAAATTGCCACTTCGGCAGAGAGGGCTCTAATTTCATCAAGTTTCCGGCCGTCAACGCGTTTCCCCTCTTCAATAATGGCGCGAGTAATTTCCTCGTCAATCATTTTTTCTACCAATTTCTTAGCGATAAAGTGACGTTTTTCGCCGCTCAAACCCTGACTGGTGAGATATTCATCCAGTTGCTCCTTGATGGCACCAACGGCCGCCTTGCGCTCCCCCTTAGTATAATAGGTTTTATCAAATAGAATTTTTTTAATGTTTTCACTCAACCAATTTTCTCCTAGTTTTAGTAAAGCCGCCTTTTCTTCGTCAGCCTTTAACTCTTCTTCAGATTTGATTTTGGTTTTAGGAGCGGCCACTTTTTTCGGTTCAACTTCTTTTTGGAGCTCTTTAATTAAATTAATCGCCCCTTGCATTTGAGTTTGACCAGCCATGATGGCTTCATACATCTTGTCTTCCGGAACCTCATTCGCCCCCGCTTCAATCATTATCACTTTCTTTTCTGTTCCAGCCACGATTAAATCAAGAGTGCTTTTAGCCTGCTCTTCATTAGTGGGGTTGAAAATAAATTGATTGTCGATTAAGCCGACGCGGATACCACCAATCGGTCCGTTCCAATTAAGGCCGGAGATTGATAGGGCGGCTGAAGCCGCTACTAAGCCGACGATATCAAAATCGTTTTCTTGATCAATTGCCAAAACAGTGATGATTACTTGAACATCACGGTTATCACCTTCTGCAAAAAGCGGGCGAATAGACCGATCGATCATTCGTCCGGTTAAAATTGATTGGTCAGTCGGGCGACCTTCACGCTTAATCCAACGAGAACCCTTAATAATACCGGCGGCATAGAGCTTTTCTTCGAATTCAACCATGAGGGGGAAGAAATCAATGCCGTCACGTTCATTTTTAGCCTGAACAACGGTTGCTTGAACAACCGTTTCGCCATATTGGACCCAAACGGCGGCGTCCGCCTGTTTGGCGACTTTGCCCGTCGTAATTTTGAGAGGGCGGCCAAGCCACTCTCCAGAAACTATTTTTTCCATACTTTTTTTGCCTGGCCGCTAAATTACAGAACTGTATTAATATACAGCGCTATCTATTTAACGGTCAGCGCTTATTTAATTATTTATTGTTAATTATTTATTTTCGACTATAAATTAGAAATTTTTTGTCGCCACCTAAATCGGTAAAATCATCGGCTTCTTCAATTAGACGAGAAGAGCAGGTTTTGCGGAAAGCCATAATTTCTACCAAACAACCTTTATTGTTTTGAAGGTAGGAAACGAGTGGCAAGTAGTCACCATCACCAGAAACAATGATAATGACATCTAATTTATCGGCTAATTTAATGGCATCAATGGCAATACCGACATCCCAGTCGGCCTTTTTGGCGCCTCCGGCAAAAATTTGCAAATCTTTCATTTTCACCTCAAAACCTTGCTGGCTTAGGGCTTCAACAAAAGGCGCTTCATCTTGATTTTCGGTCCGGATAGCATAAGCAGTGGCCCGGATAAGTTTCCGACCGGCCACTGCTTTTGCTAAAATCTCTTTGAAGTTTGTCTTCCGGTTGTACAGGTTCTTGGCTGAATGGTACATGTTAGAAACATCTACCAAAATTCCGACTCTTTGTTCGCGGTGTTTGATCATATAATGATTATTTTTCCTCCCCTAAAACCTCCTCTGGTTCGACGGCTTCATCTTCGGGGTTAATATATTTCTTTTCTTTTTTCTTTTCTTCTTCTTCCTCTTCTTGGAGTCTTTGAGCGATCTTTAGTTTTAGCTTTTCGGCTAAATCTTTAAATTGTTCGGCGCTTTCTTTTTGGAGGTACTTTAATAACTTACGTCTTTCGCCAACTTTCTTTAAAAGACCGCGGCGAGAAGAGAAGTCATGTTTATGTTTTTTGAGGTGTTCGGTTAACTCTTTGATTTCCTCGGTTAGAATTGCAATTTGGACCTGAGGAGAACCAGTGTCAGTGTCGTGAACACGGAATTTTTTAATGATTTTTTCTTTGGCTTTTTTGTCTAACATAGTTCTTGGGCTTAATCCGAGAAGCGGGTCAAGCTGTCCCCCATCCCAGAATAAGTACTTAGTTTTTAATAATTCGCTTATTTCAAAGCGTTAATTTTTTTCATTAATCTTGATTTCTTGCGGGAAGCGGTATTTTTTTTGATAACCCCTTTCTTGGCCGCCTTATCAATGGCCTTAACGGTTTTAGTATAATCTTCTTTTACCTTTTTGTCGCCAGTTTTGATTTGTTTTAGGCTGACCTTAACCAAATCTTTCAATTTACTGGAAACTTTCTTGTTGGCGGCATTTCTTTTGACAGTTTTTCTTAATTCTTTTTCCGCCGATTTCTTGTTTGGCATACTGAATTTTCTAAATATTAATTAATTAAAAGTAATCAAATACTAACATAATAGTAAATAAAAATCAAGTCTTTGCGGTGGCGGCAGGGGAATGCCAAAATTTTAAATTTATTGTATAATATTAGCGTATGAATAAAAAGAATTTTCGAAAAAAAGCCGGGCTGATCGGCCTAGTAATATTTTTGCTTATTATTGCCGCTATTTATCTTAATCGGGCCTATGCTCATGTTTATAATAAGATAGATGGAGCAGCCTTACTTAGTCCTGATCACACTAGGACCCATGTGGTGTTAAATAACCAAGAGGCAAGTTCGAGTCTGGTCTATGTGGCTCTGGGTGATAGCCTAAGCGCCGGAGTGGGTGCAGATAGCTATGAGGAATCGTTTCCTTATCTGCTTGCTCAGTATTTTGCCGGCAATGACCGATCGGTGGTTTTAGAAAATCGGGCGGTTCCCGGGGCAAAATCAAGCGACCTTCTTTGTGGCCTTTTGCCCGGAGCAATTACCGATGACCCTGATGTAGTTACCCTTTTAATTGGTATTAATGATCTTCATGGCCAAATTTCTCTTGAGCAGTTTCGGGATAATTATGATAAAATCGTTAAACGTCTGACAACCGAAACTAAGGCGAAAGTCTATTTAATTAATCTGCCTTTTATCGGGAGTAACCAATTATTGCTCCCGCCCTATAACTATTTCTTCAATCAGCGCACGAAACAATACAATGAAATTATTTTAGAGATTGCCGAAAAATATTCTGTCAGTTATATTGATTTATATTTACCAACCGAGGAGCTATTAAGAAATAGCGGCTCACATTATGCTTCTGATTTTTTTCACCCTTCAGCTGAGGGCTATAAAATCTGGGCTGATTTAATTTATGCTAATCTCAATTACTAATCCGATCCAAGCTACTTGGATTTTTTCGATTCTTTTTTTCTTGGCTATTATTATTTTTATCAAGCCTCGGAAAATTTCCGCCTGGTTTCCCAGTGAGGTGACGACCGAGCTCAAGGGCTTGGCCATTTTATTAATTGTCCTGTCTCATATCGGTTATTTTTTGGTAACCGATACGCGATTTTTGTGGCCGCTGTCAATCGCTGCCGGAGTAGGCGTTGATTTATTTTTATTTCTTTCCGGATTTGGGTTAACGGCCAGTCAACTGAAAAGTAATTTAGGGATAAAAGAATTTTATTATAAACGTTTGGGAAAACTATTTTTACCTTTCTGGATAACTCTAATTATTTTCTTCTCTTTAGATTTTTTTCTGGTTCAATCGGGCTATTCTTGGCAGTATATTGGTCGATCTTTTTTAGGATTGTTTCCTCAAGCAGACCTATATCATGATCTCAACTCGCCTTTTTGGTATTTTTCTTTTATTCTTGGATATTATTTGGTTTTTCCTTGGTTGTTTTCTAAAAAATATCCCTGGTTAACCGCTTTTGCCCTTTATGGCTTAGGGTTTTTACTTATTTATCTTAAGCCGGACGTTCTTGCCAATATTTTACATATGTATAAGCTGCATATTATGGCTTTTCCTTTAGGCGTTTTAGTGGCGGCGATT
>CAYPWC010000026.1:0-7604 GCA_964414335.1 uncultured Gammaproteobacteria bacterium
TTTAAGTTGCTTGTTATAGGCAACATAATTTACCGTCGGCACGGTTTCTTCTTTAGGCGCTAAATCATAAGTCAAAAGCCGGCCGCGACAATATTTTTTTATCTTCCCGATTTCTTTATCCCGATTATTGGCCACTAAGAAACCGGACGCGGGAATTTTCTTAATAAACTCCCGAAAGACTTGGGTATAGCTCGCTTGATCTTTGAAAAAATCCGGATGATCAAATTCAATGTTGTTGAGCAGAACGCCTTCGGGTGAAAAATACTTAAGCTTATTCTGATATTCATCAACTTCGGCCACAAACCACTTTGATTTTCCCTTTAAACTACTCCCTCCAAATTGAGGCACTCGCGAACCCACTAAGACATTGGGGTTCTTCCCGGAACGAGCCAAGACATAGCCAAGCCAAGCCGATGTCGTGGTCTTGCCATGACTACCGCAAACCGCCACGCCGCGATAAGTGTTAAACAGGGCGCCTAAACTAGCGGCATAAGATAAAACCGGAACATCTTTAAATTTTTCCGGATGATTTAAAACCTCGGCTAACTCCGGATTATTAAGCGCCGTAAAGGCAGAAGAATAAATAATCAAATCAACTTCAGTCGGAATATTACTAACTCGAAAGGGCGAAAATACTTTTATCTTCTCCTTGCTAAGTACCCGGTCAGTCATAAACGAATCGCTAATATCAGAGCCCATAACTACATTTCCCTGTTCACGCAAAAACTGCGCCAACATCGTCATGCCCACACCCTTAATACCAATTAAGTAAATCTTTTTTGGTTTTGTTTTTCTCGCTGCCATATACCCTATTTAATAATCTCCCAAACTAAGGCCGCTAAACTACGAGCGGCGGCCGGCTTCATGATTTTTTTAATATTATTTCCCAAACTTGCTAACAGCTCTTTATTCTCAAGCGTCTCTTTAATTATTTGACCAAATTTCTCCCCATCTAAATCAGCCTGCGCCCTAACAAGCGCCGCCTTTTGACTACTAAAGACCGCCGCATTATCTTCCTGATGAGACCCGGGCATGGGGATAAGAATCGCTGGTTTCCCTAAAGCCGCTAATTCAGTTAACACCCCCAAGCCACAGCGCGATACCACTAATTGAGAAGCGGCCATTAATTTCAAAAGTTCCCGGTGACTAATAAAAGAAACCGCCTGATAGCCAACTAAATCAGTTGACGCCTCAATGGCGCGACCAGTGCCCTGAACATGAAATACCTGAGTGAAACCTACCAGCTTTTCTTTGGCGGCTTGAGTTAACTCATTAAGCGCCCGCGACCCCGTTCCGCCACCAATAATAATTACTAACGGTTTTTCCGTGGTAAAACCATATCTTTCTAATACCGCCGAGCCCCGCTCCTCTTCCTCTAGAAAATCTTCATGAGGATTACCAATTAAAACTGCCCGCGGCGAATAGTCAATTAAAGATTTCTCAAAAGTAACTGTCACCACCCGAGCCAGCGGCGCCATTAACTGATTAGCCAATCCCGGCCGAATATCCTGCTGATGAATAACAATGGGAATCTTTTTAAAAAAAGCCGCAAAGACCAAAGGAACACTTAAGAAGCTGCCGGCCGAAATTATTACTTCCGGCTGATACGTTCTTAATAGACCAAAGGATTTTAGAAAAGCCCAAACGATTTTAAATAAATCAGAAAAATTATGAAAAGAAAAATAACGTCGCCATTTACCACTAGGAAGATTCAAAAAGATAATCGGCGCTCCTTTAAACTGCCGGACAAGTTCTCTTTCCGGACCAGACTCGCTACCCACAAAAACCAGACGAATATTTTGGTCGTCTTTAATAAGCTCAGACGCTAACGCTAATAGTGGCGTCACCGACCCACCGGTTCCACCACCTGAAAGTATAATTGTTTTAGCTGCTTTTTCCATAAAAATTAGTTAACGTCGCCCTTTTGTCTGTTTACTGATATTAACCAATATTCCCACGGCAATCAAGTTGGCCAAAACCGCCGAGCCGCCCGCGGAAATAAATGGAAGCGGCACACCCGTCATGGGGATAAGGTTAATCATACCACCGATATTAAGGAAAGACTGAACTGCGAGCCAAGAAACAACGCCCACGGCCAATAAACTTCCATATAAATCAGGCGCTCCCCTGGCAATTAAAAGACCCCGATAGAAAACAAACAAAAATAGCAGAATTAACAGTGTGCTAAAAATAAAACCAATTTCCTCGGCAATAATGGGAAAAATCGAATCACCCCAGACTTCCGGTAAATACATGAATTTTTGACGACTTTGTCCAATCCCGCGACCAAACCATCCGCCAGAGCCAACCGCAATTAACGATTGATTAATCTGATAGCATTTATCCTGGGCGCTATAACTTGGATCCTGGAGACATTTAAACCGATCCGACTGATAGGAAGACTGAGGACTAAAAATAAAAAACAAAGCAAGTAGCCCCAAGCCACCAACCAAAAGAAGGTGCTTCACTTTCCCGCCACCAGCAAAAAAGACCACCACTGAAGAAAAAGCAATAATAAATAGCGTCCCTAAATCCGGCTGAGCAAACATTAAAGCGCCAATAAATCCCAAAGTTAGAAAAAAGGGGAAAGTGCCATTCCAAAAGTCACTCAAAGCACTTTTCTTCGCCTCCAGCCAAGTCGCTAAATAAATCAGAAATGACAACTTCACTAATTCCGACGGCTGGAAAGAAAAACCAAAAACATTAATCCAACTACGAGCCGTACCATATTCTGCTCTTAGGCCCGGGATGAAAACCAGAATTAAAAGAAAAACAGAAGCAAACAAAAAAAAGCCAGCAAATTTTTTAAACCACCGATAATCAATCCGTGACACAAAATAAAACACCCCCAAGGAAAAAGCCACCCAAATAAATTGACGCAAAAAATAGTGATAAGTGTTAGTGTAACGCGAATAAGAAACCACCGAAGACGCGCTAAAAAGCATTACTAGCCCAAAGACTAGTAAAAACAAAACCGCCGCGATCAAGCTTTTATCCGCCTCATGCTCGCTCGCTCGCGGGGCTAATATTTTTTTTCGCCACTGACGAAAAGCCATATAAAAAGATTAAACTAAAACTTAAGGTCAAGGAGAAAAATCATTAAACCAATGGCCACTCCCATGCCGGAGATTACCCAAAAACGCATTACCACTTTCGCCTCCGGCCAACCTAGAGCTTGAAAATGATGATGAACCGGCGCAGACAAGAAAATCTTTTTGCCCCGAAGTCTCTTGGAAATAACTTGAAAAATAACCGACAATGACTCCACGGCAAAAATAATTCCAATTAGAGGTAAGAGTAAAGCACTATTGGTAAGCATGGCGATAATTCCCAAAGTAACACCCAGACTCATAGCACCCGTGTCTCCCATATAAAAACGAGCAGGAGGAATATTAAACCACAAAAAAGCTGACAAGGCGCCGATAATCACCCCGCAGAAAGTAGCCAAGTCATAACGACCCATTGAAAAAGCAATTACCCCGTAGGCGAGAAATGCCACTAGCAACGTGCCGCCAGCTAGACCATCCAGGCCGTCAGTTTCATTCACCGAAAACGATGTGGCGACAATCACGAAAATAAAAATAGGAATATACCAAGCGCCAATTTCGAAGTTCCCCAAAAACGGCACATGAAAAACCGTCCAATCAAGCTTAAAATAGAACCAACAAGCACCGACAATCGCAATTAAAGTATAAATAAGTAGCCGGTGACGTAGCTTTAAACCACCACCCCCAAATACTCCTCGTCCCCTAACATCCAGCCAATCATCAAACAGGCCAATTAGCGCTGTAGCAATTAACGCCCCTAAAGGAAGTAGCGTCTCGGCTCTGGTTAAAAAATTTAAATGCCTAAAAATATCACCGGGAACCAGAAATGATAATAAGTAAAAAAGAAAAATAAAAATTAAAACCGTTCCCCAAATTAAAATTCCGCCCATCGTCGGCGTTCCTGCCTTATGCGCATGAAGTTGACTAAAAATTGGCGTCAGGCCGCTATTTCTAATTTGTTTACCCAGTTTATACTTATAGAGAAAATGAGTTAAGAGGGGGGTAACTAAAATCGCAAACACAAAGGCGAGCGTGGTGAAAAACAAAATTTTGATTAAATAGAATTCTAACATAAAGGTGTCTAACGAAAATTAATTAAATAAATCGCAAACAAAGCCACGTTTAAGAAGGCGGCAAAAAAGACACTGGCGCTGAACAAAAAATGAACTAAGGTTTTAAAAATCCGACTCGAAGTCAAAAGCCCTAGCCCTAAAAAATTTAAAATAATAACCCCTAGTCCTGCGAGCGGATATAAATAAACCCGCGCCGGATCGCCAATTAAATCAATTCCCGAATCAACATTGTAATGTAAAACCAGAATCTCGCCGCTTAAATTGTGCTTAATAAACCAAGCCTCAAACCAAGCGCCGAGTTGAAGAACTCCTAGAATAATTAAATAAATCCGACTAGGCCGAAAACGAAAAATCGCCTGGCTAGCGGCTCGCCACCGGTCACGCCCGGAGTAAAAATACGAATAAAAATTGGAATAAGCCATAAGATCTTAAAATAACGCTTAAATCCCGTAAAAATGCGGGATAACATAATTATTTTAACACATTTTAAAATAATATAAAATAAGCTATAATAATAGTATTATGAGCAAAAAAATAATCGCCAATCTTTTTGGTTATGCCGCCCAAGAAGGCGCTCAAGGTCTCGTAATTGAGACGGTAAATGGTAAAATCACTTTTCGCTACCGCTTCCCTGGCGGCGAGGAGCGTTCTTTGGTTCTGCCGGCCAAACTCAAGGCTGACTTAGAATCGACACTATATCGACTTTTAAAACTAGCTCCGGACGAACTCGCTCTTAAAAAATATTGTCAGCTAGCTGACAGCCCCCTTTCTCTCTCCTGTTATTTAACTATCACCCCCACCGCTCAGGGAGAAAAAATCATTATTACTTTAGTAGAAAAAGAAAAAACTAACCATAGCCTCCGACAACTCGGACTACAACCAACTAAAAGACGACAGCTACTTACGGCCCTAAAGCGAAAAAGCGGCCTGATTATGATAACCTCGCCTGATAATGAGGGGAAAAGCACAACCCTCTGCGCCTGCCTTAATGAACTTAATCAACCAGAAAAAAGCCTCTACTATCTAGGGAAAGATCAGTTAACCAGCGTGCCTGGTATTAGTTCGCTTCCGGCCACTTTAAATAACTGGCATAAAGTCCTAAAACTAGATTCTGATATCATCGCCACCGAAATTACCACTACTGAAGATTTAAAACAAGCGGTTTTAGCGGCCAGTACCGGCCGCCTTATAATCGCCACTATTTCCGCCAACTCTGTTTGGACTTTTTTACTTGACTATCTCAAATTAGACCTCCCCTTGAAATTAAAGCTCGATAGCCTTAAGCTAATTCTAAACCAGAGGGTTCTGTCTCTTAAAAGAAAAACCAGTCGAAAAAGCCCACGACAAAAAATTGGCGTCTTTGAGCTTTTAACAATGACTGAAGATTTGAAGCGCTTTATTCTATCTGCTTCAAAAAACAAGAAAAAAGAAAACTTCTGGGAAAGACTGGCGGCCATAGCTCTTAAAAACGGCTACCAACCACTCGCCAGCGATCGTGAACAAAAAATTAAAGACGGCCTTATCAGCCGAACCTAAGTATTCTTCCCACCCTTATGAAAATAACCTGCGTCATCCCTGCCTATAACGAAGCGGCTAATATCAGCCGAGTGATTAATAAAGTCAAACCTTTTGTTTCGGAAATTATTGTTATCGATGACGCGTCCCAAGACAACACTTCTCAAGTAGCTAAAAAAGAAGAGGTGGTCGTTCTCCGACACATTGTTAACCGCGGCCAAGGGGCAGCGCTTAGAACCGGAACCAACCTGGCCCTTGCAAGAGGGGCCGACATTATTGTTCACTTTGATGCTGATGATCAATTTCAAGCCACCGATATTCCCCAAATGGTAGCTCCGATTATCTCAAAAGAGGCGGATGCTGTTTTAGGATCACGCTTCCTCACTAAAGACACTAAGCTCCCCAAAATGAAACGCTATTTCATTATGCCCCTAGCGCGTCTCATTAACCGCTGGTTTTTTAACATTCGTCTCACTGACCCCCAAAGCGGTTTTCGGGCTTTAAGCCGAAAGAGCGCCGAGAAACTAACAATTGATAATGACGGCATGGCTCATTGTAGCGAAATTCTCTATAAACTTTTTAAAAACCAAAACCGGCTTCAAGAAGTTCCCATTACCGTTGTCTACCATGAATACGGCCAAAAATTTTCCGGCGGCCTCAAAATCATTAAAGATCTCTTAATTCAAAAATTAATTAAATAATATGCTGCAACAAATCTTGGCGCTAGTTATCATCGCCTTCTTTCTCGGTCGTCTCCTCAAACAAAAAAAGAAAAAACAAATTAACGGAAACGAATTCCTGCTCTGGCTAATTTTTTGGCTTCTCGCTCTAGGCGCCGTTATTTTCATCAAACAAATTGACTGGTTAGTTGCCCGACTCGGATTCTCGGGCGCCGCAATTAATATCCTCGTCTATCTTGTTGTCTTAGCCTTAATTTACTTAGTGTTTAGAATGCGTCTCAGTATCGCCAAGCTGGAAAAAAATATCAGCGCTCTTAATGAAGCTCTGACTCGCCGGTAATATTATCTTATGAAAATTGCCTCCTTAGTTTGCGCCTATCCGCCATATGCTGGCGGGATTGGTAATAGCGCAGTCCAAATCAATACGCTTCTCAAAGATAAACACGAAATCACTGTCTTTACCCCCGCTAATTTGCGCCCACTACTAAAATACGGTCACAGCGCTTTTAGTCCGGGGCTCTTTTTCCGTCTCCATCAGTTTGACGCTCTCTATCTCCACTATCCCTTTTTTGGCACAAATGAAATTGTTTGGCTGTTTAAAATTTTTCATAAAAAAACTAAACTGATTCTCCATTATCACATGGATGTCAAAAACCGTAATATCCTCACGCGCCTCCTTTCCCTTCCTAGTCGACTTATTCTCCCCTCACTGCTAAATCAAGCCGAAACAATTGTCACGGCCAGTCTCGACTACATTAAGGAAAGTCAAATCAAAAAATACTACGCTCGCCACCCAGAGAAATTTCAAGAAATCCCCTTTGGTCGCGATTTAACAAAATTCAAACCAAAAGTAGTTAGCGAGCCCCAAGATAATCGGATTATTAAACGGGCTAAAGAAATCGTTCATTATATTAATGACAAATTCATTAAACGCGATCGCCTCAATCTTCTCTTTGTCGGTGGCCTTGATCGCGCCCACTATTTTAAAGGCTTAGAAACACTCCTTCAAGCGCTCGTCGTTGTTAGTCCCCGATCTTGGCGTCTAAAAATTGTCGGCAGTGGTGAGCTTAAGCCATACTACCAAGAACTAACTAATCATCTTAAACTAGAAAAACAAGTAGAATTTTGTGGACGTCTTGATGACGAACGTCTCATCAGGTCCTTTCAAGAGGCCGATTTATTTATTCTCCCGTCAATTAACCGTAACGAGGCCTTCGGAATAGTGTTAGTTGAAGCGCTCGCTTGTGGGGTGCCTGTGCTCGCCTCTAATCTCCCTGGTGTTCGCCGCG
>CAYPWC010000027.1:0-5677 GCA_964414335.1 uncultured Gammaproteobacteria bacterium
GTGGTATCTTGGAGAACAAATTAATTTCTAAAGCTGAGGTTGAGGCATTAGCTAAGTTGCCAAGCAAACAAGAACTGTATGCGAAGTTGGTTGGTTCCATTAATGCGCCAATTTCTGGATTCGTTAACGTGTTAGCCGGAAGCTTAAGAAACTTGGTGAATGTTCTTAAAGCAATTGAAGAGAAAAAAGCTTAATAAATAATTAATTAATAATAAATTTAATTTTAAATCTATGGAAGACAAAAATGTTGTCGTCCCGGCTAAATTCGAAAAGCTGGTTGGCGAAATCGAAAAAATGAGCGTGCTTGATTTAGCAGAGCTTGTTAAAATCTTAGAAGAAAAGTTTGGTGTTAGCGCTTCTGCTCCAGCCATGATGATGGCTCCAGCAGCTGGTGCCGCCGCTGCAGTTGAAGAGAAGGATAGCTTCGACGTTGAAATCACCGAAGGTGGTGCTAATAAGATCAATGTCATTAAGGCTGTTCGCGAATTAACTGAGATGGGCCTTAAGGAAGCTAAAGACTTAGTTGATGGCGCTCCGAAAGTTCTCAAGGAAGGCGTTAAGAAAGCTGACGCTGAAGCGATGAAGAAGAAATTAGAAGAAGCGGGTGCTAAAGTAACTTTGAAATAAGATTCATGAACGTTTAAAAACACCCCCAATCGGGGGTGTTTTTTTATTCCTAAAATAATTCCTAAAATTAATTTCTTTTCCAGTTACTTATTTAACGATAAGCGATAAACGATTTCATCTACTAAGAAGTAGGCGGTTTGACTATCCTCATCAATTGCGAAATCGCGCGGAATTAAATTAAGTTGATATTGATTCATGAGGTGGCCATCTTTAAGCGCTAAAACGGCGAGGCGCTTAGAGGCCGCCTCAAAGACATAAATATATTTAGTGCCGACAGTAATCTTATTAGCGCTTGTCATTATTGGTGATAGGGCGGGAGCAGCAAATTCGGCTTGAGTACCTTTATAGAGTTTAATAATTTCACCGGTATTTTTTAGAACATAAATATTGCCGTCGACATACAGGTCAGAAGCGAGATTCAGATCAAGCTGGTCTTTAAGCCAGTCGGTCTTAGTTAGATAGCTGTTACCACTTAAATTGCTTTTATAGATCTGATTTTGGTTTTTAGCTAAAAGATAGAGATTGCCGGCAAAAATTTTGTAATTAGTCGCTTCGTTTACCCCGGCTTCAGGGGCGATATTTATAGCGGTAGCTTGATTATTTTTGAGATCAAATTTAATTAAGCCGCCGTCATTCCAGTAATAAATTAAATTCTTGCGATCGAATTGGGGACTGATAAGATTTTTCGCGCCGGCAATATCAAACCGGGCGCTGTCAGTTGCTAAGGGAGTGAAACTAAAAATCGTCTGAGAGGAAGCGGCATAAAGCTTGTTGTCAGCAAAAATTAAATTGTTAACTCCAAGACCAGTTAAATCATTAGTTTTTTCTAGATTATCAATTTTAACTATTTTTTGGATTTTATCAGCCCGTTCATCGAGTTGGGTTTTGAGATTATTATAAATGGTTAATTCAGATTTCTTTTGGCGAGGAAGGTAATCAAGTAGAACTAAGGCTTCACTTAAAATAGTTGTTGCTCCTTTTTCATTGTTATAAAGAAGATAAGCATCAATTTCACTTTGCTTTTCTTCAATTGTGGCGATGAGATTATTAAGATTATTTTTAGCTGCCTCACGTCTTTGATTGTAGTTGGTTAGCCAAAGACTGCCAACTAAAATTACCACGACCGCGAGAAGAACGATAAAAAGCGTTCGGTTGCGACTGCTTAGACTTTTAAGCCATTGGCTAAATTTAGCCTTTAGACCAGAATAAAGATGAGGGCTAAATAATGAAGGCAGGGAAAGAGTAATGTTTTTTAGTCCGGAAAAATAGTTCGGTCTTTTTTTGAAAAATATTTCTTGTTTGGTTAGAAAGGAGTCGGCTCGGGCTAAATTGAGACTTTTTACTTTCCCTAAATCAATTGGGGGATTTACCCGAGAATCATCATCTTGAGCGCGATATATTTTTTTAGGATTAGTGACTGTTTTGGGTTGAAAATTTTTAGTTAGACTCCTGATTCCGCGATAGATTTTTGAAACACTGATTAAGCCGGCCGGGGCAAGCATTTGTTCAGTCTTCTGCTCAGTATAGTTGAGGCTAGAAATAGAGCTATGAGCACTAAGGTTTTCTTCAGGTTCTTCTCGACTCTCCTGGTTATCGGCGCCAATCGTGTTTTTAATAATAACCGCCAAAAACGGCACAAAAGTATTTATTTTAGAAAGAATGTTTTTTATCTGTTCGGCGGCGACGATTGGGGGTAGTTTGGTAATAACCGCCATTAAATCCTTGCCCGAAATATATTCTGGTAAAGCCTCGCTGGTAAAGAGGAAGTAGGAGGCGGGGGGAATTTCTCCACTAATTACCGAGGAAAAAAGCGCTGGCTCTTTAGAACCTTGATGTCCTTCGCTGTCTACCTGGGGCTCGCTATCAGCCGCACTGGCTTCAACATTTATAATTTCGTAGCTCTCTAAATGGCGATAAATAAGCAGGGAACGATTGCGGCCGAAAGAAGAGAAATATAATTTATTTTCATAAATAACCCCAATGGTAATATTAGTCGCGGCGGCGTTGAGGCGGATTTTTTCAGTTAGCAGAAACTCATTTAAACTTTTATTTGTTTTAGCAATAGCCGCCTCAAAGATATTTTCAATTTTAAGTCCCTCGATTTTATCGCGGAGCATGATTTTTTCGTCATTGTAGTAGTAATCATCAAGACTGGAAATTAAAAAATCAAAAACCCGTTTACCCTCGGGTTTTTTACAGCCGATTTCGGCGATAATAAAGATTTTACCCGCCAAGCTTTCTTTGAGAGAATCTGGTTGTGCGATATAAACATCGCTTAGGCCATTAGCTTTCCCAGAGTTTAAAATAAGAGAAGAAATTTTATTATACATAAGCAAAATTTCAATCGAAAGATTGAATTGGTCGGTTTGACTGTTTATGATATATATTATACTATAAATTTATAAATAAAGAAAATATGCTTAACGCTCTGTTTGGTTCCGAGGCGAGAGTCAAGGTGCTTAATTTGTTTCTGCTTCACCCGGAAAATAAATATCAACTAAGCCAAATCGCCCGTGATTTAGAGTTGCCGGTTGCTTCGGTGCGTAAAGAAGTTGAGGGACTGACCGCCCTTGGGTTAGTTGAAAATGCCAGCGCCCCGGAACTAGTCGAAGAGGAAGACTCAGTCTCTAAAGAAAAACCTCAGAATCGAAAAGCTAAAATAAAAAAAGAAAAAATTAAAAAACCGGCACCAGTCTATTTTATCGTTAATCGCCGTTTTATTCTTTTTCCGGAAATAAAGACCCTTTTTATTAAAGCGCAAGTCTTGTCTAGCCAAAAATTTATTTCTTCTTTGGAGAAAAATTTTCAACCAAAACTTCTAATTTTAACAGGCTTTTTTACCAATTCCCCTGAAGCTCAAACCGATCTTTTAATTGTCGGCCATGTTAAACGACCCGCCTTTTTAAAATTAATTGCCGAATTAGAGAAAGATCTTGGTCATGAGATTAATTATACAATTTTTGATGAAAAGGAGTTCCGTTATCGCCAAGAGATAATGGACATTTTTCTCTATAATATCCTGGAGGGCAAGACGATTACTTTAATTAATTCTTTGACTGATAAATAATGATGATTATATGAAGGTATCAGTTCTTCACTTTATTAGTCTCTTATTTAAATTACTGCGCTGGGCTCTAGTTTTAATAATTGGAGTCTTTTTTGTCATCCTGTTTCTTTTGAAGGGAAATTATCAGGATTTTCGCGACATTTATCACTTTGGCTTAGAGGGAAAAAATAATCTTACGGCCGCAGTTGCCGCCACTCAGGCGAAAAATTGGTCTGAAGCCGCTAGTCAAACAGTTTTAGCTCGAAATAACTTTAATGTGGCCTTGGAGCGAATTGAAACGGTCAGGAAGAATAAGCTTATTGCTAAACTTCCTTTTCTTGAAGTTCAAGTTAACGATTTGGAATATCTATTTAAAACGACTGAAATTTTGAGCCGGTCTTTAGAGCGAGCCCTTCCCCTGGCAGAAAAGACGGAAAAGATTAGGCAGGGGGCCACTAGCGGCGACTTAGTGAATCTCAAGAAACAAGAAAAAGAACAATTTCTTAAACTTATCTATGAATCCGAGCCGGAATTAAATGGCCTCAAGGCGAACTTAGATATCGCTATTTTTAATTTAGATAAGCTTCATCGGATTGGTATTCTTTGGCCGGTTTATGGAAAAATTGATGAGTATAAAAGCCAGCTTGAAACCGTTTCTGAGCTGATGGAGAAGGTTATTCCCCTGGCTCGAATCTTACCGGCCTTAGGAGGTTATCCTCAGGAAAGTAATTTTTTAATTCTTCTTCAGAATAATGACGAACTCCGTCCGACTGGTGGTTTTATTGGTGTTTTTGGTTTAGCAAAAATAAAAAATGGAGAGATTGGTTATCTGGCAACCAGCGATAGTTATCACCTGGATATGCCGGCTGTGGGCAAGTGGAAGAGTGAACCGCCGGTTCCTATTAAAAAGTATTTGAATGTTAACAACTGGTATTTGCGCGATTCTAACTGGGTGCCGGATTGGTCCTTGGCGGCACAAAAAATAACTGAGATTTTTCAAGGTGAGAGCGCGGCGATTGGTCAGCCTGCTCCAAATTTCTCAGGAGTAATTGCCATTAACCCCGATTTTATCAGTAATCTCATTTCTTTAGTGGGACCGATAAAAGTGCAGGGAGAAAATTATACGCCCGAGAATTTTCAAGAGCTTCTGCAGTATAATGTAGAAATTGCCTATAAGGATAGAGATATTTCTTCTTGGGATCGCAAAGATATTATTAACGAGCTTTTAGCTGAGCTTCAGGAGCGGTTATTTAATTTGGAGCCAGCTAAATTGCCCCGTTTAATATCTCTACTCGGTCAAGATGTTCTCGAAAAGAACATTCAGCTATATTTCAAAGACCCGGCAATCCAATCGTTAGCGGTTGATTTGGGCGCTGGCGGGGAAGTTAAGAAAACTGATAAAGACTATCTTCTGGTAGTTGATGCTAATTTAGCGGCTTTTAAATCAGATGCTGTTTTAAAGAAAAAAATTAATTATACGTTAACTCAAAAAAATAAGCAGACTGAAGCCGCCTTAAATTTGACCTATCGTCATGAAGGGGATTTTGATTGGCGCACTACGCGCTACCGCAGCTATACTCGTGTTTACGTCCCCTTTGGTAGTCGTCTAATCGGCACTTTTGGCCTTGATGAAGAGAAGATGGATTGGACAGCTCTTGATGATCCGATTTTAGACAAGACAATTTTTGGTTTCTTTTTCACTGTTGAGCCAGGAACGGAAAGGCAAATTACTATCCGTTATCAGCTTCCGGAAAGAATTTCTGAACAGATAAAAGAGAAAGACTATGAGCTCTTAGTTCAAAAGCAATCTGGACGCCGGACCGAAGAAATTCATATTGAATTTAATCCGGAGCGAGGAAAAAAGAAAAGTTGGACTAGGCATTTAAGAATTGATCAGATATTTATCCCATAACTAAAATCGCCGGGGCAACCCGGCTTTTTAGTTGACGAAAATCTAGAAACGTTATATTATAGAGGGTCAAGATAGTTCCTTAAAAATTAACG
>CAYPWC010000027.1:5687-7572 GCA_964414335.1 uncultured Gammaproteobacteria bacterium
AGAAATTCATATTGAATTTAATCCGGAGCGAGGAAAAAAGAAAAGTTGGACTAGACATTTGCGAGTTGATCAAGTATTCATTCCTTAATGAAAAGGCCGGGGCAACCCGGCTTTTTGGTTGACGAAAATAGAAAAAAGTTATATTATATAAAGTCAAGATAGTTCTTTTAAAACAACGGAAAAACAAGCAAAAACAGATAAATCATGAAAAAGATGGTATTAACAATCCTGTTGGCTATTTTTAGCCAATTCGGATTCGGGCAAGCGCCACAGACGGCTTGTCATTGGTATTTCCCGACTATGAGTCGGGTTCAGGCAGATGCGTTGAGAGGATATGACATCCTCATTCTCCATAACGAACTAATATACAAACAAGACCCTATCCTGGATTACCTTCTAAAAAGCAATCCGAAGGTAAAACTGTTTGCCTATATTAATCCGGTAGAAATTTTTGTTCCTCAGTTCGGGGATAGCCCCTGGAGCAAAAAAATATATAGCATTCTCAAAAAGAATGATAAATGGTTTCTTAATCAGTCAAATGGGGAGCCTGCTTGTTTCTGGATTTCTCCTGAAGGTTTTAGGACACAAATGTTAGATATGAGCACGCTGTGTCCGGAGGTTGATGGTGAAATCTGGGCTGACTTTATCGCCAGATTGTCTCTTGAGGACATTCTGTCTGACAAGAGAATCTCAGGCATGCTCATTGATAATGCCTGGAGCACTATTTACTGGTTGGGGCGAAACGGAAGAAATCAGGGTTTGGATTTTAACCGCGATGGCATCTCTGATACTGACTCAGTTAAAATTGATCTTGCCTGGCGAAGTGGAGAAGTGAGATATATAAAAAAGATTCGGGAAACCAAAGGTCCGGACTTTATTATCATCACTAATCCCGGCGATAGGGCGTATACGTTCTATGCCGACGGAAAGCAGTTGGAAGATTTTCCGTTTCAATATCTCGGCGACACCCTGAACAATTCGTGGAATCAAAATATGATAAACGCCACGAAAACGGGTAAGTATACCGTTATCAACTCCAGGGCTGATAATTGGTTTTTTGCTCTTTGTAGTTCACTGCTACTAGATCAAGTCGTTTTCTCCGTTGCTCAAAATACGCCTTTTAGAAAGGAGTATAATTTGAGTCTCGGCAAACCGCTTGAAAGGGCGTTAACCGCTCGAGATATTGATGAGAACCGACCGATTTATTCACGCCGGTTTGAGAACGGAACCGTCTACGTTGAACCAAGAACAGGAAAATCTTGGATTATCGAATAGCGGTAATAAATTGTAAGCTAAGCCTGTGGTAAATCCGCAGGCTTTTTTCTTGTCCCCACCACCAGCATCGCTCCGATTAAGGCCCAAAATTGCCATTGGAGAGAGGTGTCGTTAAGAATATTGTCACCCAGACTTAAAGCATAGAGAGAAAGCGCTAAAGCGAGTATGAAGACACTGAGCATTTTTAGACGGGGACGATTTTCGGCGCGATAAAGTCGATAAAGTTCAAGCAGTAAAACTGTAATTAAAAGTAAATAAAACCCCAAACCAATAACTCCACCGTCTAAAGCGATGCGCAGGTAATCGTTGTGTGGTTGGGCAGCGCCTAAACGAAAATCGCGGTTAGAAGCAATAACTGTTTCCGCTAATCCTAAACCATAGCCGCTAACTGGGTTCGCTTTAACATAGGTTAGGCTGTCTCGATATAGCCCTAGCCGCCAACTAATAGAACCATAGGGATCGGCTTGAAAAATAGTATTAAACCGGGTTTGAAAAGGCAGGGCGACTAAATAGAAGAAAATAAAAGTTGCCCCAGCTAGTAGCAAGAAGCGGCGGAATTTAAGTAAGCCAATAAGGAGAAAAACGCCAATTAGAGCCAGGTAGGCGCCCC
>CAYPWC010000028.1:0-7437 GCA_964414335.1 uncultured Gammaproteobacteria bacterium
CACCTAAACGAGCAAAGATGGAAATTAATGATCCACCAAAAGCAAAACCGATTAAGGCATGAAGATCGTGGGTTAGGAAATAGAAACCGGCGGTGCCCATTAAAGCTAAACCAACAACAAGCATGCCAGTAACGCTTCCGCCTCTGACCGCCACTTGTAAGGCTTTATTTAATCCGCCGCGAGCCGCTTCGGTGGTTCTAACATTAGCGCGCACGCTAACAAACATCCCGATGTAACCAGTGAGAGCGGAAAGAGCAGCCCCTACAATAAAGGCTAAAGCCGTTTTCCAGCCAAGCTCAGGGATAAAACCAATGATTAAAAAGAGACCAGCCGCTACCATCGCCACGGTTTTATACTGACGATTAAGGAAAGCTTTCGCTCCTGCTTGAATTGCTCTCGCAATTTCTTTCATTTTGTCATTACCCTCGGGTAAGCGCAAAATTGAAGCAATCGTAATGGCGCCGTAGACAACTGCCACTAGCGCACATCCGATAACAAATAGAGTCATCATCATAGTTTTTTAGTTTATTTTATTCTTTTTTAGTTTTTTTTGTTTTAGGGCTGGTTTTTTTCTTAGGCGCCTCTTCTCCGGTTGGTTCAACAGTAGTCAACTCCTCTTCCTTTGTCTCGACGAGAGCTTCTTCTTGAGGTAATTCTAAATTCTCACCATCACTCGCTAGGATTTTTTTCTCCTCACCATCCTCAGCTGCTTCAATAATGTCAATTTTCCAACCGGTTAGACGAGCGGCCAAACGAACGTTTTGTCCGTTCTTACCAATTGCTAAAGAAAGCTTATCAGAATCTACTTTGACAATCGCCTTATGCTCTTCCTCTTCTAAACTAATGGAAATCACTTTAGCCGGCGCTAGGGCGTTGGCGATAAAACGAGCCGGATCTTCGCTATATTCAATAATATCAATTTTTTCCCCACCAAGCTCACTAATAATTGTCTGAATACGACTACCACGTTGACCAACACAAGAACCAACTGGATCAACGTTCTCCGCTTCAGTCCAAATAGCCACCTTAGAGCGTGACCCAGCTTCACGAGCCACTTCTTTTATCTCCACTAGACCATTGGCAATTTCGGGAATCTCCAAATAAAAAACTTTTTTCAAAATTTCTTCACTACGACGAGACAAAACAATCTCCGGGCCCTTATGTCCTTCACGAACTTCTTTAATATAAACTTTTAATCGATCATTGGGATTATAGCGCTCGGTAAAAATCTGTTCCTCGGCCGGAAGAATACCAATCGCTTTGCCTAAATCAACAAAAACAAAACGACCTTCGCGACGTTGAACGATGCCGGAAACAACTTCGTTTTCCTTGTCTTTAAATTCTCCGAAAACCATATCTCTTTCCATTTCTCGAAGTTTCTGAATAATAACCTGCTTAGCGGTTTGGGCAGCCATGCGACCATAGCTTTCCGGAATCGGCAGCTCAGTCACAATCTCATCACCTAATTCCGCGCCATGCTTTAAAATCATCGCTTCCTTCATCTGGATATCAGTCTTGGGGTTAAATTTCTTTTTACCCTCCTCAGTCGCGTCCTCCTCGGCAACATAAAAACCCGGTCGAGCTTCTTCCTTGCGTAGTTCCTTAGGGTTTGGGTTATACAAATTTTGAAGCATCTCTGCTTCCTCTTGTTCGGGTAAATTTTCAACGACAGTTTTGACATCAAAAATCTCCGAACTACCAGTGTTCGGATCAAATTTAACACGAATATTCTGATTACGCTCGCCATAATCTTTACGATAGGCGGCAGCGAGAGCCAGCTCAATAGCGGCAATCACCGACTGATAGTCGAGATTTTTTTCTTCACACAACTGCTTAATGGCAGTGCTTATTTCTGACATATGTTTTATATTTTCCTTTCCGCAAAGCGGAAATTGGCTTTTTAAGAGAAAAAGCTAATTGTGATAAACAACTAGCTTTCTTCCTGTATCATACCATATTTAATAATTTTGTCAAAACCAACAAAAGGCTGAAAACTGATTAATAAATAGTGACTGAGTTGTTCACCGCCCGACTAATTGTCCTAATAACAAAGATCGTAATTGCCCAGGCCGCCAAAACAATAACAAGACCAATCACTGCATTGCCAATTTGAGAAATCGCTTTCTTGGTTTGATCCTGATTGCCCGCGGCGGTCATATAACGAAAACCCGCATAAATAATCAAAATTAAGAAAATCGAAGCTAATAGACCAAGAATGACCTGAATAAACTTGGTTACTAAAATACGCACATCAGTCTTGTTGTTTCCATAAATATTACCGATTTCTGACATTCCTTCCTGAGTATTGAAAAGAGATTCGTCCGCTTGAACTGGCTGCGCAAAAGACGAAAAGACTACTAGTTGAATAAGACTAAACGCTAGCAAGAAAACGAAAGAAAAAACGTGCTTTCTCGTGATTCTCATAAATTATGATATAATTTGATTAGGACTACCGCTTGCCTTTAATAGGGTAAAGCGATACTCTTATTATATAAAATTAAGCCTTAAAATACAAGAAAAACACCAAGATGAGCGTTGCTAAAAAAATTGCCCATAATACCTTAATCCAAATTGTTGGTAAAATTGTGTCCACCTTGCTGGGCCTTTTTTCGCTTGCTCTAATTACGCGCTATTTAGGCCAAACTGCTTATGGCGAATATACAACCGTTACCAACTTTTTAACATTTTTTGCAGTCATTGCTGATTTAGGACTAACCCTAATTACTGTCCAAATGATTAGTGGCCAAAAAGACAATGAAAACAAAATTTTAAACAATCTTTTTAGTCTTCGCCTGGTTTCTGCTTTATTTTTCATCGGCCTAGCGCCATTAATTGTAATTTTTCTGCCCTATAGCCAGGCGGTAAAACTTGGAGTTTTAATTACGGCCGCCGCCTTTGTTTTTCCGGCTCTTAATCAGGTGCTAGTCGGTCTCTTCCAAAAAAAATTAAATATGGATCGTTCGGCTTTAGCCGAAGTAATTAGCCGCGTAGTACTAGTAATTGGCGTTTTAATTACCGAAAAACTTCAAGCCGGATTAACCGGAATTTTACTAGCAACCGTTGCTTCTGGCGCCGTTAGCTTTTTACTGCACTATCTTTTTGCTCATAAATTTGTCAGGATTAAGTGCGAGTTTGATCTTTCCCTCTGGAAAGTGATTATTAAGCGTTCCTGGCCGCTAGCTTTAACCATTGTCTTAAATCTAATTTATCTTCGCGCCGATACTCTAATTTTGTCTTTTTTCCGCGGACCAGAGATTGTCGGTTTATATGGAGCTGCTTATAAAATAATCGACGTTCTTACCACTCTTCCCTTTATGTTCGCCGGACTAATTCTTCCCATTCTCACCGCCGCTTGGTTAGAAAATAACCATGATTATTTTAAAAAGGTCCTCCAAAAATCTTTTGATTTCATGGCCATTGTCGCCTGGCCGCTAGTGGTTGGCGCCCAACTTTTAGGAAAACCAATAATGGGGTTTGTCGCCGGAGATGATTTCGTGGCAGCTGGCGGAATTCTGCAAATTTTAATTTTCTCCGTCGCTGCTATTTTCTTAGGAACCATGTTTTCTCATGCGGTTATTGCTCTAGACAAACAAAAGAAGATGATTGGCTTCTATATTTTTACCAGCCTTAGTTCACTCCTTGCCTATCTCTTCCTAATTCCCCGCTATTCTTTTGTTGGCGCGGCCAGCGTAACTATTTATAGTGAAGTTCTAATTGCGATTTTTTCTGCCTACTGTGTTTTTAAATATAGCCGCTTCTTTCCTAAACTATTAATTAATTTTAAATCACTAGTTGCTAGTGCAATTATGGGAGCATTTATTTATTTTCTCCCTTCTCACTTTCAAACTCGCCTTTGGAGTCTCCTAATAATTATTTTATTTGCGATCTTTGTCTATTTCTTCGCCCTCTATCTTCTAAAGGGGATTCGCCCTGAAGAGCTAAAATCAATCTTCAAAAAACAAACTAAAGGTGGCGGTAGCTATAGCCCAGAAACTAACTTTTAACTATATGACAACGACAACTTTTCCAGAAATTATTTTTGAAAATACTGATTATCTGGTAATTAACAAACCGGCCGGCTTGGCTGTTCATGGCGGTGGCAATATTAAAGACGAAACACTCGCCGACTTATTAGTCAAAAAGTATCCAAAGATAAAGACCGTTGGTGATGATCCGATTCGTCCCGGACTAGTTCATCGTCTTGATAAAGACGTTAGTGGTCTAATGGTAATCGCAAAAAACCAAAAAACCTTTGAACTTCTAAAAAATCAATTTAAAGATCGCGACGTTAACAAAGAATATCTAGCCCTAGTTCATGGCAAGCTAAGTGCTGACTATGGCGACATTAACTTTCCTATTAAGCGCTCAAGTGAAGGCTATAAAATGGCGGCTCTCCCGCACAATGCCGTTAATCTTTTAAGTCGTCGTCAACCAACCGATCGTGACCAAGGAAATCTTGATGGTCTTTTTAAGGCCCGCGAAGCTATTACTGAATATAATGTTATTAAACGTTTTATCAACTACACTTTAGTCCAAGTAAAAATCAAAACTGGTCGCACCCACCAAATTCGAGTTCATTTTTTTGCGCTCGGTCATCCTTTGGTCGGCGACAACTTATATTTCAATAAAAAATCAAAAGTTCAAAACAAGAAAGTTAATCTGGGTCGAATTTTTTTAATCGCCAACAACTTAAGCTTTAAAGACGGTCATCAAGAAATTCAAAAATTTACACTCGATTTACCGACGGAACTAAAGAATTTTTTGCAAACTTTAAAGTAAAGTTTTTGGGCTTTGACGATACTGGCGTTTTCGACTATAATTAAGGAATAATAAAAAAGTTAATAATAAGAAAAACAAAAAAATATGAAGAAAATAACTTCTATTTTCCGCCAGAAAAAGGCCTGGGTTGCCCTTCTGGTAATCGCGGTCGTCTTGGTCGCTTTAGCACTCATTAGTTCCTCTGCCCTCAAGCGAGAAACTACTAAGGCTGGCGCCAGTAAACCAGGAAAAACTATTAGCTCAGAGGTAGCTAAAGCAAAAGCCGAAGAATTTGTTAACAAGTTCTTAATGCAAGGCGGTAGCAAAGCCACTATTAAGGAAATCTCTACTGAATATGGATTATATAAACTAAAGATTGATATCGTTAGCGATGTCGTGGAATCATATTTATCAAAAGACGGACGCCTTTTCTTCCCTCAAGCTTTAGATGTTGATCAAATTAGTAATTCTTCAGATGAAACCGGAAGCGAAGCGGAGAGTAATGCGCCAACGGCTGTGGTTAGTACTAAGAGCGATAAACCGATTGTAGAATTATTTGTTATGAGTCATTGCCCCTACGGCACTCAGATTGAAAAAGGAATGCTTCCGGTCCTAGATTTACTAGGAGACAAAATTTCCTTTGAATTAAAGTTCTGCAGCTACGCCATGCATGGCGAAAAAGAACTAGCCGAACAATTGACTCAGTACTGTATTCAAAAAGAACAACCAAATAAACTTAATGATTATTTGAAATGTTTCTTAGGATCAAGTGATTCAGACGCCTGTCTAGCTGAAACCGGAATTAATAAAAAAACCGTAGCTAGCTGTGTTACGAAGACTGACAAACAATTTGATGTCATGAGCAACTTCACCAACAAGGTCGGCTATCAAGGTAGTTATCCCGGATTCAATGTTTATAAAGAAGATAACGATCGCTATGGCGTTGCCGGCTCTCCGACTTTAGTAATTAACGGCGAAGAAATCCAAAGCGAACGCAGCTCAGCGGCCCTCCTCGCTACTATCTGCAGTGCTTTCAATGAACAACCGGAAGAATGCCAAACCGAGCTTTCCAGTGCCTCCCCTTCAGCCGGATTTGGTTATGGAACAACAGATGGTTCAACTAGTGGATCTGGTTGCGAATAGAAGAACCAGGATTAAATATATAAAAAACAGACCTTTGGAATCAGGTCTGTTTTTTTATCTCTAAACTATTTACTTTTTACTTAACTAACGCTTCAATTTCGCCCCGCAAGGTTTCCTTATTTCTTAAACCGATAAACTCGCCAATAACCTGCCCGCCTTTAAAGAGTTTCATATTTGGGATGCTTTGAATTTGATATTGCATTGCTAATTCCTGATTAGATCCGTCTTCCGTATTGACCTTAGTGATCTTTACCTTTCCTGCGAGCTCTTCGCTTAATTCGTCTAAAATTGGGGCCATCATTTGGCACGGTCCACACCAGGGCGCCCAAAAATCGACCAATACCGGCAAATCGCTGTTTAAAACTTCCGCCGAAAAAGTATCCTTTGTTAGTTCCATTGCTTTTGACATAATTTTCTTAATTACTAATTATTATTTATTTTTAATTTTAATTTTTAATTTATTTCTTTATGATTTCCTTAAAGAATTTATTAATCAGCTCCCGGTCTTTTTCTTTATCGTCTACCAAACAACGTTCCAATTCGTCCGTCAAAAAGCATTCCATTAAAGAGGCGACCGCTGATTTAACTGCCTTGAGCTGCGTCAAGGTTAAGAAACAATCAACCTTTTCGGCCTGAAGCATTTTTTTGACTCCCTCGAGTTGACCAATAATATTATTAATTCTTTGTTCACTGGTTTTCATATTATCATCTTATCATATACCCCCAGGGGGTGTCAAGAAATAGCAAACAAAAAAATGGTCAGTTATTTTTTATCACTTTTTATCCTTAACTTTAGCCAAAAATTATAGGAATCTTTCTCTAGACTAATAATTTCTAAGCCCGCTCTTTTCGCCAAACGCTTTAATTCGTTTTTGGTAAAAGCATGATAATAACGCTCACAAACTTCTTGACCATTAGTACTTTTCCAAGGAAAAATTAAATCATTAAAATCTAAATCAAAACGGCCAATAATTTTTTTACCCCAATTTATTAACAGCTGCTGACGATGTTTTTTGTGCGCCCACAAGTTCCAATTACTAATTATTATTTCCCCTTGGGGTTTTAGTTTCTTGGCCATTTCTAAAAGTGCTTGCTCGCGCCGACTAGCTTGCGGCAAATGTTGAAGAACGGCTAAACAAAAAATATAATCAAACTGCTGATCGGGAATTTCTTGAAGCTCTAAAAGGTCGGAAACGACAAACTGCTTATCGGGATAATTCTGTCGGGCTAAAGAAATTAAAGCCGAGCTTGAATCTACTCCCAAATAATCAACCGCCACCCCCTTTAAAGCTTCTAATAATCGTCCATTACCACAACCCAAATCCAAAACTCGATCTCCTGCCTTTAACTGATTAGCTTTAGTTCTAATTTCCGGCCAAATTTCTTTTTTGCGTGTTAAATCAAACTCAGCCGCAATTAAATCGTAGCCGGTTCTAACTAGTGTCAATATTTCTTCTGCTTTTTTATCAGTCATAGACTAAAAGCTTAAATATTCTTTAGCGCGATAATCCTCCCCACCCCGAGCCTTAACTTTAT